>CAMYXB010000006.1 GCA_947303145.1 uncultured Clostridia bacterium
CCACTTTGAGTAATTCTTGGTATTGCAAAGTGACGGCATTCCTCGGCTCTGTCAAAATCTTATAGAACTCTTTGGCGGTTAGATTGTCAAGTTCCACTCTTATAGGAAATCTGCCCTGCAATTCTGGAATTAAATCTTCTACTTTTGAGACATGGAAAGCGCCTGCAGCGATGAATAGAATATAATCTGTCTTGATGACACCATACTTGGTGTTAACTGTGCAACCTTCCACTATAGGAAGTATATCTCTCTGCACACCCTCTCTACTGACTTCTGGTCCACTATGGCCTGCATTGGCACCAGCGATTTTGTCAATTTCGTCAATAAATATAATGCCCTCTTGCTCTGCACGACTGACTGCTTCCATCTTGACTGCGTCAATGTCGATGACCTTGTCACATTCTTCTTGATATAAGATATCTCTGGCTTGCTTGATGGTCATGCGTCTTTTTTTCATTCTCGATGGGAATATCCCGCCAAGCATATCACCGATATTGATTTCCATTCCCGCCCCTGGCATCATTTCGAATGATTTTGGGGCTTCTTTGACCTCTAATTCGATATATTCATCATCATATTTGCCGTTTTCTAGATTTTCTCTAATATGATTTTTATATTCTTCACTATCTAGATTTATATCATCTACTGAAGTTTTTTTCAATGGATATATGAGGTCAAAGAGTCTTTTGTCCACCATAGGTTTTACTTTCTCATGGACTTGGTCCACCTTTTCATCTTTGACGAGTCTATATGAGGCTTCGACAAGGTCTCTTATCATGCTCTCCACATCTCTACCTACATATCCCACTTCGGTATATTTGGTGGCTTCCACCTTGATAAATGGTGCTTTGACTAGTTTCGCCAATCTTCTGGCTATCTCGGTCTTACCCACTCCAGTGGGGCCCTTCATGATGATATTCTTAGGAGTGATTTCCTCTTGCATATTTTTGGAGAGCCTGCTCCTTCTATATCTATTCCTTAATGCAATGGCTACGGCTTTTTTGGCCTTATCCTGACCGATAATATACTTATCTAATTCTTCTACAATTTGTTTAGGTGTGTAATCCATATTAAACCTCCTCAACTGTCACGTGACCATTGGTAAAGACACAAATATCACTGGTGATCTTCATCGCTTTAAGAGCAATCTCTCTGGCCGACAAGTCGGTGTTCTCTAAAAGAGCTCTTGAGGCGGCGAGAGCGTAGAACTCGCCACTTCCAATGGCTGCAACACCATATTCTGGCTCGAAAACATCACCCCCACCTGAGACGTAAAGTAGAGTATCCTTGTCAGCCACTAGCATAAGTGCATCAAGTTTCCTAGAATACTTGTCATCTCTAAAGCCAATGGCTAGTTCCACCGCACTACGCATAAGATTGCCACTAAATTTCTGCAAAAGTTCTTCGAATTTTTGCGATAGACTGAACGCATCAGATGCAGAGCCTGCGAATCCTATGATAACCTTGCCATTATATATTCTCCTCACTTTGACGGCATTGTTTTTGACGATAAACTTCTCCCCAAGTGTGACTTGTCCATCACCTGCCATGACTGTCTTGCCATCTCTCTTGACAGCCACAATGGTGGTACTTCTCATATCTTCCATAATTACCTCCTAAACTATTTCTCTTCATCTATTTCATCTATATTTTGTGGTTTACTATCCACTTTTAACACATAATCACAAGTGGTGTTTGAACAAGTGAATGTAGATGAGCCCTTGTTCTCCTTCACTGTTAGATAACTGCCACACTTAGGACAATGCTCCTCTGTAGGCTTCTGCCAACTGGCGAATGTGCAGTCTGGATAACCTGTGCAACCATAGAATATACTGCCTTTCTTCGACCTTCGCTCCACTATATCCTTGCCACAAAGTGGGCAGTGACATACGGGAGGTTTGGACTCCTCAAGGCTCTTGATATTCTTACAAGTGGGATAATTGGGACAAGCAAGGAATTTGGAAAATCTGCCTTCTCTTATCACCATTTTAGCCCCACACTTCTCGCATACTACGTCACTCTCTTGCACTGGAGCGGACACATGCCTTGATTGGCGGAAAGCCACTGCGACTTCTTTCTCAAAATCTGTATAGAAGCGCCTTATGACGTCTTGCCACTTGACATCTCCCTCTTCAATCTTGTCAAGATCGTCTTCCATTTTTGCTGTAAATGAAACACTCATAATATCTGGAAAATATTGCTCCAAAAAGTGTGTGACCACAATTCCCAGCTCTGTAGGCTCTAGTGCTTTACCCTTTTTCTCCATATATTCCCTATTCAGTAGTGTGAGAATGGTGGGAGCATAAGTAGCGGGTCTACCGATACCCTTTTCCTCCATCGCTTTGACCAAACTCGCCTCTGTATAATGTGCTGGGGGCTTGGTGAATTTCTGTTCCTTGAATATAGATACCAAAGAGAGTTCATCATTTTCATTAAGAGAAGGAAGGGTAGCCATCTCGTCATTTTCTGGCTGCTCCTCATACACCTTATATGCTTTAGTAAAGCCTGCGAAAAGCATGGTTCTACCTGTAGCCCTAAAGCCCACTGCCCCCGCATCAATATTGACAGTCATGCTGTCATACTTTGCAGGAGTCATCTGTGAGGCGACAAATCTCTCATAAATGAGTTTGTATAACTTGTAATTATTGGCGGAAGTAAATGACTTGATGGACTCTGGAGTTCTATCAAGGTTGATAGGCCTTATGGCCTCGTGGGCATCTTGCGCATTTTTCTTGGATTTATACACATTGAATTTCTCTGGCACATAATCTTTGCCATAATGAGATAAAATGTAGTCTTTCGCCATAACTTGTGCTTCTTGAGAGACTCTAGTGGAATCTGTCCTTATGTATGTTATAAGAGCCACTTTGCCCTCATCTCCTAGCTCGACTCCTTCATATAACTCCTGAGCACTGCGAGTGGTGGCAGATATGCTCATACCTATTTTATTGAGGGCATCTTGTTGCATGGTGCTAGTGATAAAAGGTGGTGGAGCATTGTTTTTGACCACTGCTCTTTTTATGCTAGATATGACGAATTTCTGCTCTTTGAGATATTCTTCGACAGCATTGGCCTTCTTCTCACAATCGGGTGCGTATTTTTTTCCTAATTTGGTGACAAGATAAGCCTTAAATTCATTATCTCCTTTGGACAAAATTACTGAAACTGGCCAGTATTCTTGTGGCTTAAAGTTTCTTATCTCCTCTTCTCTATCGACAATAAGTTTGAGTGCCACTGACTGAACTCTACCTGCACTAAGTTTGGGCTTAATCTTCTTGCAGATAATGGGAGACACCTTGTATCCCACTAGTCTATCTAGCACTCTTCTCCCGTGCTGAGCGTGGACTAGGTCCATATTTATAGCCCTTGGATTCTCTACAGCCTTATTCACCACAGACTTTGAGATTTCGTTAAATTCAATTCTACATTTTTCATCTTCAGGGATATTGAGTATATGTCCTATATGCCAAGAAATAGCCTCTCCTTCTCTATCTGGGTCGGTGGCAAGCAAAATCTGGTCTGCTTTCTTTGCCTTGGCCTTAAGGTCTCTTATTATACTCTCCTTGCCCGGCATTATCTCGAATTTCATATCAAAATCGTTGGAAATATCTATACCCATTGACTTAATAGGTAAATCTCTCACATGTCCCTTTGTGGCTACGACTTCATAGCCATTGCCCAAATATTTTTTAAGAGTATCTCTTTTTCCTGGTCCTTCGATAATTACTAATTTCATATATTCCTTCTTTACATTAAATCAATTTACACTAATCTATCTCACAATAGGATAGCAGAAAATATCAAAAATACAAAACAAATAATTCATTTTATCAAAAAAAATACATTTCCCGCCATTTTTCTTACCTCTCCCTTGATGGTCATAAGAGTGAGAATGGAGTTGAGGCTCTTGGCATCTATCCCTGAAATATCGCATATCTCTTGAAAAGTCTTTTCTCCACTTTTTAAGATTTCTATTATTTTCCCCTCGTCTCCGTCAACTTTTATTTCAATTCTTTGCTGAACTGGCTGATAGTGGAGACTGTATTCACTGAGAATATCGTCCACATCTATCACTGCCTTTGCTTGTCCATTGACTATCATTCTATTGGAGCCACTGCTAGAAGTGTTGAATATACTCCCAGGGACAGCAAAGACATCTTTGCCATACTCTAGAGCATAATTCTTGGTGTGAATGACACCAGACTTTTCTTGTGCCTCTGTGATAAGGATACCCTTGCTTAATGCGGAGATTATTCTATTCCTAATGGGGAAAAGGAATGACTCTAGATGTCTATGCGGGCGAGCCTCTGTAAGAATTAGACCTCCCTCACTTACAATTCTATGGGCAAGTGAAGTATTGGTAGGCGGATATATATCTGGGAGTCCACCTGCTAGCACTGCGATAGTCTTGCCATGCACATCAAGTGTCACAGTGTGCGCTATAGTATCCACCCCACTGGCTAGTCCACTGACTATGGTGAACCCCGCCATAGATAACGCCTTAGCGAACTTCTCCGTCACCATTTTGCCATAACTGGTGATGTGTCTTGAGCCCACTATGGCTAGACACTGCGTGGAAAGAAGTGACTTATCTCCCATATAATAGATAACAAATGGTGGAGTGTCTATATCTTTAAGACTTTGGGGATAATCTGATGAATAAATGGTGGTAAACGATATACCGCAATCTTTCATATCTTCTACTAAACTTTCCGCAAATGTTCTACCAAGCAAGCCTATTAGTAGAGAATATTCTTCACTTGAAATGATAGTTTTAATTTGACTAGCATTATCAAAAATATTCTCGGAGTATAACATATCACTTGGACTTAAAAATAAGTCCAAGAACATCTTTTTCTTCTTATATCCTAAAAAATCGAAATAATCTAGCCAAATAATAGCCAATTCATCATCTGTCATATATTTTCCTTTTATGACCAATATTTTTCATCTAAACTTCTATAATTGATAGCTTCCATAAGGTGTGGGAGCTTAATAGTTTCACTGCCCTCTAGGTCTGCGATAGTCCTAGCCACCTTGAGGATCCTGTTGTATGCTCTGGCGGTGAGATTGAGACTATCAAAAGCCTTTTGAAGCACAGCATTGCTCTCCTCGTCAATAATACAATATTTTTTCATCATTTTAGCGGTCATCTTGCTATTGCTATGCACGCCCTCTCCGGCAAAACGCTTGTTCTGCACTGCTCTTGCCTTATCTACTCGCTCTTTTATAAGCCTTGACGGCTCCTCATCGGCTCTGGTGGATATATCGTCATAGGACACGCCGTCCACCTCGATATACATATCTATTCTGTCCATCAGTGGACCAGAGAGCTTGTCGAGATATTTATGTATCTGTTGAGGAGTGCATTTGCATTGTCTCTTAGTTGAGCCATAATTGCCACAGGGACAAGGATTCATGCTGGCTATCATAACAAAATTGGCAGGATATTCTACTGTCATCATATTTCTAGCCACAGTGACCACTCCGTCTTCAAGCGGTTGCCTTAATGTCTCAATGGTATGCCTTGGATATTCTGGAAGTTCATCAAGGAAAAGCACTCCATTGTGTGCGAGACTTATCTCTCCCGGTTTGGCCTTAAGTCCACCACCTGTAAGAGCGACAGCTGTAGTAGTGTGATGAGGTGAGCGGAAAGGCCTCTCGATAATTATCCCCACTCTGCTATCCAGTATGCCTGCTACGGAGTGAATCTTAGTAGTCTCGAGTGCCTCCTCAAATGTCATATCTGGCAAAATGCTAGGAAAAGCCCGAGCGAGCATGGTCTTGCCACTCCCCGGGGGGCCAATAAGTAAGACATTGTGTCCACCAGCGGCAGAAATCTCAAGGGCTCTCTTTGCACTGGCTTGTCCTTTAATTAGAGAAAAATCTCCCACAGGCTTGCTACTCAATTTCAACGCCTCAAAACTGGCGTTCTCTACAGGTGGAATGACTATCTCGCCATTCATAAAAGACACCACTTCCTCAAGGCTTTTGGCAGGATAAATCTCCATATCTTCAATAAATCCAGCTTCATTCCTATTATCATAAGGGACAACAACTTTCTTGATGCCAAGACTTCTAGCGGTGATTAAAATGGGCAAAAGTCCCTTTATTTTCCTCAATGAACCGTCTAGAGATAATTCTCCAATGAATGAGTATTGTGACATAACATCTTTAGGGGTATTGATTTGATTGCTAGCAGAAAGTATGCCAAGTGCTATGGGCAGGTCATAGAAAGAGCCTTCCTTTTTGGTGTCTGCGGGAGCAAGATTGATGGTAATCTTGTCAATGGGATACTTGTAATTCATGTTTTTGATAGCGGACACCACTCTTTCCTTGCTCTCCTTAATAGCAGTATCTGCCAGCCCTACCACATCATACGCTGGAAGTCCCCTATTGATGTCTATCTCTATCTTGACTAAATAACCATTTAGTCCCAAAAGTCCAAAAGAATTGACAATGGATAACATATATATCTTCCTCAAATATTATAAAAGTTTTCGAGCAAATTTTCGATAAGTGTATTATACAACAAAAATAAATAAAAAACAAACGATTATATTTATATAATAATGTAATTGACTCTTTATAAAAATAAACAAATAATTAAGAAAAATTTTGTTTTTTTTCAAAAAAAACACTATTTTTATTAAAAAATATTAAAAAGATAATATTTACTATCTATATTCAACTAATTGCGTCAATGATAAAAATATGCCCTATCTATTTAGAGCATATTCTTTATAACATCTTTTTGAGGAACATTCCTGTCTTACTTTCTTTCACCTTGGCAATCTCCTCTGGCGTGCCACAGGCTACAAGTTCTCCCCCTTTATCACCACCATTTGGCCCGAGGTCAATGATATAATCGGCTACTTTGATTACATCTAGGTTATGTTCAATGACGACTACAGAATTTCCCTTTGAAATCAAAGTTTGCAGAATAGATATGAGTTTCTTTATATCATAGGAATGAAGTCCCGTTGTAGGTTCGTCAAGGATATATAGAGTTTTTCCAGTATCTCTCTTACATAGTTCACTGGCAAGTTTCACCCTCTGTGCCTCTCCGCCACTTAGTGTGGTGGCACTCTGCCCCAATTTGATGTATCCTAGTCCAACGTCATATAGACACTGTACTTTGTTTTTGATAGACGGGATATTTTCAAAGAAAGTCAAGGCTTCCTCTACAGTCATTTCTAGGACATCACTTATAGATTTACCCTTATATTTCACTTGCAGAGTTTCTTTGTTATATCTTTTACCCTTACACTCTGGGCAAGGGGCATAAACATCGGGGAGGAAATACATCTCCACTTTTTTCTCTCCATCTCCCTCACAAGCCTCACATCTGCCACCTTTGACATTAAAACTGAAGCGTCCACTGGTGTATCCACGCTCTTTAGCATCTGGTGTGCTGGCAAATAAATCTCTTATAAGTGTGAATAGTCCAATATATGTGGCAGGATTGGACCTAGGTGTCCTACCTATAGGTGATTGGTCGATATTGATTACTTTGTCTATCTCCTCATATCCTTTGATTGACTTATAGTTTCCCTCTTTTAGTGATGTGTTTAGCACTTTGTTGGACACAGCGGGATACAATATCTCTGTGATTAGACTAGATTTCCCACTGCCAGATAGTCCTGTGACTACCGTAAGGCAACTTAGTGGAATATTTACCTTGATATTTTTTAGATTATTTTGTCTGGCACCTGTGATGGTGATAAATTTATCACTTTTTATTCTACTCTTTGGCACGTCAATGCTCATTTCTCCAGATAAAAATTTGCCTGTAATAGATTGTGATGAATTGATAATATCTTGAAGTGAGCCTTGAGCCACCACTTTACCTCCACCAATACCCGCCAGAGGGCCAATATCTACAATATGGTCGGCAGAACGAATGGTGTCCTCATCATGCTCCACGACAATAAGAGTATTTCCTATATCTCTGAGTTTTTTGAGCGAAGAGATGAGTTTGTCATTATCATATTGATGCAGTCCAATACTTGGCTCATCGAGGATATATAGCACCCCTACAAGTCCGCTGCCTATCTGTGTAGCGAGCCTTATTCTCTGTGCCTCTCCCCCACTCAAAGTCATAGCAGTTCTGCTGAGGGTGAGATAATCTAGCCCCACATCGCACAAAAATGATAGTCTGGCAATAATTTCTTTGAGAATGGGCTGTGAAATAGACTGCTCGCTAGGCTTAAATTTCAAATTTTCAAAAAAAGTTTTTATGTCACTGACACTCATAGAGCATACTTCGTCAATATTCTTCCCGCCAATTAAGACAGACAGAGCCTGTGTGTTGAGCCTTCTGCCATCACATTCCTTACAGTGCACTTCTCGCATGAGTTTGGATATTTCTTGCCTGGCATATTCGCTCTTAGATTCATTAAATCTTCTCTTTAAGTTAGGCACCACTCCTTCCCAAGAGCCTTTATAACTGCCGGTGAATTTTGAAGAAATATAATTGAGTTCCAATTCTTCCCCATTATTGCCATAAAGCAAAATATCCATCACTCTTTTAGGCAAATCATGTATAGGAACGTCGAGGCTAAAATCATATTTTTTGGAAAGAGCCTCAAGATACATTTCGTTGATGTTGGACACATCCATAGTCCATGTAGACACCCTCATACCACCTTCCCTCAATGTTTTTTCGGGGTGTTTTATTATAAGTCTTTCATCTATATCTGTGACAAAACCCAGTCCAGAACAAGCCTTGCACGCACCAAATGGGCTGTTAAAACTAAAAAGTCTGGGGGATATTTCTTCAAATGAAAATCCGCACTCTGTGCAAGCATAGGAGTTGTTATATATATATTCTGTCCCGTCTACATCAATTTTCACAATGCCTTTACTCATTTTTAGAGCAGTCTCTATGCTCTGTGAAAGGCGAGAGGTGTTCTCTTCCCTTACTTTCAGTCTATCCACTACTACACTTATGTCGTGCTTGATGTTTTTGTCTAGATTGATTTCACTAGACAAGTCCATAATCTCGCCATCTATCTTTACTCTAGCAAAGCCTTCAGACCTGAGACTATCTAGTAATTTTTGAAAACTGCCCTTTTCTTGCCTCACGAGTGGGGCAATAATAATGAGTTTTGTATCCTTTTCGAATGACATAATGTTGTCCACTATACTATCCACGCTCATGGTGGAAATGGGCTTGTGGCAGTTGGGGCAATATGGGGTGCCTAGTCTAGCAAATAAGAGCCTGATATAATCATACACTTCCGTCACCGTGCCTACTGTTGAGCGAGGGTTGTGTGAAGTGGTCTTTTGATCAATGGATATGGCGGGAGACAGACCATCTATTTTTTCCACATCTGGCTTGCTCATTTGTCCCAAGAATTGACGTGCATAAGAAGAGAGAGATTCTATGAATCTCCTCTGTCCTTCAGCAAAAAAGGTGTCGAAAGCAAGAGTGGACTTGCCTGAGCCACTTACGCCACTAAAAACTATAAATTTATTCCTAGGGAGAGTAAGGTCTATATTTTTTAGATTGTTCTCCTTGGCTCCATGTATAACTATATTTTCTTCCATGTTTTATCCTTTCTATCAATTTTTTAGCATATTTTTTAGTTCTGCTATCCTATCTCTCAGCTTAATAGCACTCTCGAAGTCAAGAGTTCTAACAGACATCTCCATAAGTTCTTTTAGATGTTTTATCTCATGTTCAATATCTTTTGTGGTCAGTTTGGTAGTTTTATCACTTTCTTTTTTCTTTGATTTGCTAGAAATCTCGATAGTGCTTGGCAATCCTTTAATAATAGTTTTGGGCGTTATCCCATGTTCCCTGTTATACTTATCCTGCAATTCTCGCCTTTCATTCGTCACATCAATTGCTCTTTGCATAGAATCGGTCATGGTGTCGGCATACATGATGACTTTGGCTTCGCTATTTCTTGCCGATCTGCCGATTATTTGTATAAGGCTGGTCTCACTACGTAAAAAGCCCTCTTTATCCGCATCTAATATGGCGACAAGCATCACCTCAGGAATATCAAGTCCCTCTCTCAATAGGTTGATGCCCACAAGCACATCAAAATTGCCTCGCCTTAGACCATTAACAATGTCCATTCTCTCAAGTGTGTCTATATCCGAGTGCATATATCTCACCTTTATCTTATAATCTGTGAGATATGCGGTGAGACTTTCTGCCATTTTTTTGGTCAATGTGGTGATGAGCACTCTTCCGTTCTTCTCCACCACAGAATGTATTTCTTCAATAAGGTCGTCCACCTGATATTTAGATGGTCTCACCTCCACCACAGGATCTAGAAGTCCAGTGGGGCGAATAATCTGCACAGCCACATTCTCGGCTCTTGACAATTCGTAAGGTGCAGGTGTGGCAGAAACATACACCACTTGATTGAGCCTATCGTTAAATTCGCTAAAAGAAAGAGGTCTGTTATCATAAGCAGATTTTAGCCTAAACCCATACTTCACGAGTGAGTCTTTGCGTTGCCTATCCCCATTGAACATGGCACGAACTTGAGGGAGTGTGATGTGGCTCTCGTCTACAAACAGCAAAAAATCGTCTTTGAAATAATCAAGAAGTGTAAATGGGGCTTGTCCTTCACTTCTGCCGTCAAAATATCTGGAATAATTCTCAATCCCACTGCAATAGCCCACTTCACGCATCATCTCAATATCATAACTCACTCTTTCTTTAAGCCGCTGCGCCTCAAGATACTTGCCATTATCTAAAAAATTTTGAACTTCCTCATCTCTATCTTTTTCTATGTCTTTGAGTGCTTTTTGCAATTTTTCGCTGCCAACTACATAGTGAGTGGCTGGAAAAATGGCAACGTGTTTTAAGTCACAAATAGCTTTGCCAGAAACTATATCAAACTCATATATTCTGTCCACAGTATCATCAAAGAACTCAATTCTAACGGCTTTTTCATTATAATTAGAGGGAATAATGTCCAGAGTATCACCTTTGACTCGAAAAGTGGAACGTTTGAAATCCATGTCATTGCGCTCATATTGAATGGCAATAAGGTGACGAATAATCTCTTTCATGTCATATCTCTCACCCAATCTAATGGAAACATGCATATCATAATATTCCTGTGGGGCTCCGAGAGCGTATATGCAAGAAACAGATGCAACCACGATTACATTGTCCGTCTCAAGCAGTGAACTAGTGGCAGAGTGACGCAATTTGTCTATTTCATCGTTGATAGAGGCATCTTTCTCAATATAAGTATCGCTTTTGACGATATATGCCTCGGGCTGATAATAATCATAGTAAGACACAAAATATTCCACTCTATTATTTGGAAAAAATTCTCTAAATTCGTTGCAAAGTTGCCCCGCAAGAGTTTTATTGTGAGCGAGAACAAGAGTGGGTTTATTTACTCTTTTTATAATATTGGCCATAGTAAAAGTCTTGCCACTGCCAGTGACACCCTGCAAGACTTGTTCTCTAAGACCGTCATTTATGCCTCGAACTATGCTGTCAACAGCGGTGATTTGGTCTCCACACAATTCATAATTAGAATGTAAATCGTATGCCATGTTCTCCCTCCTTTGTATTATTGTCAACTATGTTGTAGATTATAGAACAAAAATAATGATATTGCAAGGAAATATGACGAATTCTATTGCATCAAAAAACTTGGCAAAATTGCCAAGTTTTTTGAATTTATTTATTAGTCTTCTTTCTTAGGTGACTTTTTGATGTTCTTCTTAGGAAGCATTTTGGTGCCTCTTATGAAATAGACGACCACGCCAGCAAGAATAACTGCGGAAACAATGATAAGAATGGTGCCGATTATGGCAGATGTGTTGGTCTTAGAAGATTCTTTGGCTGACACAACGAACTTCTTGGTCATAGTTTCTTTGTTGCCCACTTTATCAGACACAGACATGGTTAAGGTATATTCACCAGCAGTGGTGAAGTCATAGTGTAGTTTGTTGTCTGTAGAAGATGTTGTGGTCACTTCTTTACCATTGCTGTCAGTAATCTTCACTGTGACAGTGACTATATCCTTATCAATGGAAGTGTCTCTAGTAGAATCAAATCCTGTATTATCCTTGACATAGAATGAAGAGTAAGCATTGTAGTCTACATCATCACCTTCCCAAACAACTGCGTTGTTGTTGATAACTACTGAAGCATTGTCCCCAAGAATTAACCCGCCCTCAAGAGCGTTCTTTAGGTCACTTGTTAAGAAAATCTGAGGATTCTCTGTATCGCCCACATTAACTGTGATGACGCTAGATGTGGCCTCATTGCCACTAGCATCCTGAGCAGAATAAGTCACGATATACGCACCACGAGTAGTAGGTGTAAACACGAACCTATTGCCCTCCCTCTTGAATTCAAGAGTATTGGCAACGCTATTGAGAATATTGCCATTCATATCAAAAGTATAAGTGCTTACAGAGTTGGAATCCTTCTTAGGTGCAGTGACAGTCACTTTGCCTGTAGTGGAATCGGTAAAGAGCGATGGCACTACATTGTCTGGCTTTGTATCACTGACTGAGAAAGTGGGAAGTTCCACCTGCTCAAATATATCTTTGTCACTCTCGTGAATTATAGTGGACTCAGGATATAGAAGAGTATCACTAGATGCACCATTAAGAGTAATGACTGGAGCCAGTGTATCAACAACAGTGATTGTGAACTTTCTTTCTTGAGAAGGATTGTCTCCGGCATCTCTAGCAACAAGGGAGATGGTATAAGTGCCGGTTTCCTCTGGGTTAAATGTCAAATTAGACATATTGAACCAATGTGAAACATTGACTCCCTCTTTACTGACGACATCTGCGGTAATTGTGACAGAATTGCTATAATTGTCGACTGCTTTGAGTTTATTGAAAGTATATAGTTGTCCGAGTTCTATTGTTGCGCTATCTCCAGTTAGACCAGAAATAGTAGGGCCTGTCTTATCAACAGCATGAACAAGAACAACGGAATATGAAATAACATTATCTGCACTATCTATCAATGTATATGTGACAGTGTAATAGTTGTCTCTGTCTGCATTAGTAGGATTAAACTTGATGCCTCCATATACATAGTCATAACCATCGACCTCATTACCTGTTATAGTCAAACCACCCTTTGATGTATAGGAATAAGAATTCCCATTGGTATCAGTGACAAATGCCCTCACTCTAACGGAATTGGTGTCATCATGGAAAGCAAATCCTGGCACTTCGAAGTCTACGAATTGAGTAGGGGTTTCAGGAACTGGAGAAATGGCTGTAAAGTATGGAACAGCATCATTTATCTTTCTAACTGAAATGACAAACTCGTCATAACCAATGTGTGCAGCCTCTAACTCTTCCTTAGTGGCGGTAGCAAGAGATGCCACTTCTTCGGAATAATCGTTGAAAGCAAAGGCAACTACCTTAAAGGAACCTGTAAGTTGTGCTAGGTCATAATATGTCTGTGCCCCAGAAGCCTCAGTGTTCATAGCAAACTCTAGATAACCGTCTTTCCCTTCAATCTCATAGAGGGAATTATTGATGTTTAGGTAATATTCCACTTTGAGTCTAGTATCGACAGCGTCTTTCGCTGTAGGAGTGACAAGTTTCACTTTATCTGCTTTGCCTACATTTGCAACATTCTCAGTGCCAAACTCTACTGTAGGAGTGGTCTTGTCCTCCTCAGGCAGTTCATCTACGAGTTCGAACTTGTTCTCTCTATTAGGATTGAGTCTGTTCTGGCCTACATCTTGAGCACTCATAATAAGTGAATATGTGCCAGCGCCAAAAATATTCTTGTCAAGCTTAACGAAAGCTTCGCAACTATTGACTGCATCACGAAGTGCTGTTCCTGTGAGAGGGTTGCCATCTTCATCTTGGAAAGCAAAGACTTTGTTCTCTTCACTTACTGGATTGCCGTTGGTATCAACATATATAGAATGGTTGGTCGGACTGACTAGATAACCTGCTGCATTGATATGCTTGCCCTCAAAATTGACGAAGTAGAGATAATCGTTAATATCACCAGCGATGTCTGGGTTTTGACTAGGAATTCCAGTTGTTGCATCGGTGATGGTCATATATTTAGAAGAAGAGACTTGCTTGCCATCTTTTAGGAAATAGGAAGAAGAGATTCTTCTACTTGTGCTAGATAATCCGCTATAGTCAGCAGATGCTAGAGCAGGAATACGGATATAGACGTCATCTCCAGTAGCAATCTTGCTGGGGATAACATAGGATATATCCTCCATATTTTTCACTGTATCAGGTTCGGATTGGTCGACAAGTTCCACATCATAGGCTGTGGTGAACACTGCTACAGGAGGATTGTTATCCCAAATTTGAACTGAATAACTATCGTCCTTATTGCTGTCTTTAGAAGAATTGTCGAAAGCATCTATTGCAATATAAGACAAGTCATAATAACTGCTACGAGGTGCCTTTGGAATGAAGTAGAAACCCTTCTCATCTCTACCCATAGTGACTGAATCCACATCAGAGATAAGGTCATCTCCGCTCTCCACCTGAACTTTGTAATAATAGAAAGCATTGACCGGATTATTGTTGTCGCTTGAATTAACAGCATTGACTTTAGGGAGATACTTCTTCTCTCTATAGCTCACTTCGCTACTCTTGATTTTGGACTCTGCAGAAGCCACGATAGAAATATTGTCCTCATCAAAAGACTTGCTACCTGTGATGGTATAAGTCATATATGAAGAAGCGTCAGGAGAAACTGTGCCACCTTCTACCTTATGAAGATTGTATCTAACAATGTGCTTGCCACCACCAGTGGTCTCAGTGACTGAGAAAGAATATGGATTGAGGTCATACACACTGCCAGTCTCTGTGGATGCATGCTCGCTCTCCAGTCTTATGGCGGAGTCATAGTTGTTGTAAACAGTTCCGTCAGATAATGTGACACCCACTCTCAAGGCATACTTTGCGTCAGAGTCAGCAATTGAGCCATTAACTTTTTGCACTGTGTATGTCTTGTATTCTGTATAAGTGTTGGTATCCTCAGTGGATAACTTGGTGACATCTTGAAGTTTGACACCATTTGAACCAGCGACATCTTCAAATTTTAGGATATAGTGATACTCACTACCTACTTCCCCGTAATCTCCACCGAGAATAACATCTTCAGTGATTACCTCTCCATTCTCACCATATAAAACAGGCAGAGCCAAATCTATGGTATGCGCAGTCTCTGAGTTGAAAATAGATGGCATAACTGTGGCATCATTATCGGCGAAAACCATGGAATATGCCTCTGTAGCGACATCAATGTCATATACGCTAGTGCTGGTCCACACATCAGCGGAAGTGAGGACGTAATATTTCACCTTGTAAGTCCCGCTCTGTGATGGAGTGAGGGTGATAGCATCGGTCTGAATGTCAATCTGTGCTAGAGCCTCTCTATAGGTACTGCTGGACTCATCATCATAGTCAGCAAGTTTGGTACCCTCGCCTTCTACCCAAGTGGTGAGCATCTCGCCATAACTGTCCTCTATCTGCACGAAAACATTCTTAATGTCAACAGGCGACGTTGTTTCGAGATCAGATGAAGTGACCTTAATGCCGTCTACTCCACCATGAGGCAGAACGACTGACTCTCCTTTTTTAATAGATTTTTCAAATCCAGGGACAGACACTACATCGCCTTGTAATGTCGCTGTGGTATCGTTGATATTCTTGCCGGGTTCTGTGGCGGCATTAGCAGTTCCAAATGAGAAAATGGAACGAGCAACATTGACGACAGCGCTCCCAAGATATGAGAAAACTGCTACCAACACCATCAAAGTTGCTGAAAGAAATTTTTTAAGTCTAGTCATCATTTATCTCCTATTTCTAAACTCGTCAATCAAACAATAATAAATATTTTGTTGATTCTGCACTAATAAGTGGGTATTTTGCCACAAAGTGACCTAAAGGCTCTTTTTAGCAATCTTATTTATCATGCAAGCCTAATTTTACAACAAAGAAATTTTGTTGTCAACTCAAAAAACAACTTTTTTCTTGACATTTTCAAAATTTTTATACATCTTTTTTTCTTCACCTCTCTTCCCTTGTATTATAAGCAATAATTTCCAATTTATGTAAATCAAATGGGAATATTTTCCACTTGCTTTTTTTAGAGTTATTTTAGCAGATTTCTCATTAACCTCATATAAATCCACAATGAAAAAAAATCTCTTTTTTGCAGGTAAAAATGCTTATTTGAGAGATTTATTTTATTTTGAATTATACTATATAATATTTATTTATATTTTAATGGAACACTTTTCATGAAATCATAATAATATGGAATAGAATACAAAAGAGAAAAAGATAGTTTTCATGAAGACAACTAAAACACAAGCAAAAAATAAAAAAGGAGATACATATGAACTTTTTTGGAAATGGACCCTTCATGGGAAATGGTGGCTGCGGTAGCTGTAATGGTGGGCATGGAAATAATTGTTGCTGGATAATACTTCTTCTGCTCCTTTGTGGCAACTGCTCAAATGGCGGCATGGGTAGTGTAGACATCTGCACTCTCATCATTCTGCTCATTCTCTTATCTTCATGCTCCTGCGGTCATGAAAATTGCTAAAGATAAAAAAACTAGACATATAGTCCACATAGGCTATATGTCTTTTTTTTATTCAGGAAATAATATCTCACATATTCTATCTTTGAGCATATCTATATTTACATTATTCTTGGCACTAACGAGAATGGCATTTTCTGGCACTTCAAAGAGCCTGCCCATTTTGTCAAACTTATTATAGACCACAATTTGTGGAATCTTGTCGGCACCAATTTCGTGCAAAACATCTTGAACTACAGCAATCTTGTCTAAATAATTTTTATCAGACAAATCTACCACATGAATAAGCAAGTCCGCACCGCAAGTCTCCTCTAGAGTGGCATTGAAAGCCTGAATAAAGGCATGCGGAAGTCTGTCTATAAAACCGACTGTATCTGTGAGCATAATCTTTTTGTTGGGCCCAAGATACAACATTCTGGAGGTAGTATCAAGAGTAGCAAACAAAAGGTCATCGGCATATATTCCCGCCTTAGTTATGGTGTTCATAAGGGTAGATTTTCCAGCATTGGTGTAGCCGACCAGTGCCACTTGCTTGACCATATTCTTGGCCCTCTCACTCTTTTGAAGCATACGCTGATTTTTTACTTTAATAAGTTCTCTCTCAAGTTTAAGTATATCATTTTTGATAGTTCTCTTGTCGAGTTCTAGTTTAGTCTCGCCGGGGCCTCTCATGCCCACTCCTCCACCAAATCTGCCTATGCTACCACTCACACTACTAAGTCTTGGCAAGGAATATTTGAGTTGAGCCAATTTGACCTGCAGTCTCCCCTCGCTACTTTTCGCCCTTGAAGCGAAAATGTCTAAGATAAGCATGGACCTATCTATCACCTTGACAGAGCAAGCAGAGGATATATTGCTCATCTGTGAGCCGGAGAGTTCTGTATCCACCACAACAACATCGGCACTAAGTGCTGAAACAAGGGTGGCTATCTCTTCCACCTTGCCAGAGCCAAGAAGTGTGGCAGGGTTGATTTCCTTAATATTTTGCGTAGTGCTAGCCACCACTTCAAGATTCGCTGTATGACAAAGGCTAGTCAACTCCTCCAGTTCCTTATCGAAGTCAAACTTTGATTCGTTAAAATTGACGCCTACGATTATAGCTTTTTCTTTAATTTCAATATTTTCACTTATTTTTTTCATACATATAATATTATCACAAAAGAGATGTAAGTCAAAATGATTTTATTTCTACTCACTTTTTAATGACTATCATATAAAAAATCATTTTTTTTACATAAAAATGGTGTTTTTTTGATGAAAAAAGATAATTTTTGTTATTTTTGCACTACTTCGCCACTATTTACATCTATAAGACAACCAACGACCTCTCCACCGTTAGACACAGCTAAAATGTAAAAATAAACATTTTTTTCATCTCTACTATCTGCAACGAGTTTTATATAGACCTCACCGCATGACTGACTTGAAAACATTTTTTCTAAATCTGCTTTATGCGTCATTATAAATATGTTGAGCGCCTTAGATGAAGTGATAGCCCAAGATGATGAGATAAGGTCTAATGTAATCTCATCAAAATTGGAGATTGTGAGAAATATTTGATTACATTCAACGATTTTTTCTCCAATATCTGCTACATAAGTGGAGTCAAAGGGATTTATTTCCATATTGCCATTATAAGTCTTATCCATAACTTTGAGCGAATATGTGGGATTTTTGCCAAGGTCTAAATTAGTTTTTACAACAAGAACGCCATATTCCACAAGAGGAGATGATATGCCGTCCATGATATAAGTCTCCTCCCTCACCCCATCAGTGAAAGACGCATATATATTCTCTTGTCGTGCGACATAAAGATGTTCCCTAGTTTCACTGATATTATTTGATATAATTTCTTCTATACTTTTCTTACACGAAATAGATGAGACAGCGACAAAGAAGATAAAAAAGACTATGCAAAAATATTTCAAAAAACTTTTCATATAAAGATATATGAAATGTATGGGTGAATTATAACAAATAAAAAATATATAAAAAAAGTTAAAAAATACTTGTTTTTCTAACTTTTTTACCATAAAATTTTAATTATTTACACAAATATGTCATTTTATTTCTATTTCGTCCATTCTTCTCTTATATTTGCCCGACAGAGATTTGGTGGAGATAAGTGCATTTATCATTCTTATGGCATCATCTATGGAAGTGGAGCCAGAAAGAGATAAGGCATTGATAGCGTTGTGCTGTCTAGCTTTTATCACTTCCTCCTCGCTATGACCTAAAATACATCTAATGCCTAAATGCTTGTTAAGTCCAATATTCATACCTACACCTGAGCCACACACTGCCACAATAAATGCGGTGGGGTTTTTGTCAAAATTATCTCGCATGAGCATGACATATTTTGAAAAATCGTCATTTTTATCAAAACTGAGCGCTCCGCAATCTACAATGTCATATTGGTTCTCTAGACTTAGTTTTATTTCCTCTTTGAGTTCAAAACCTGCATGGTCACTGCCTAATATTATCAACATAATTTCTCCAACTTCTTAATCTCTCCGTCACAAAATGCATAGTAGCTAAAGCCACTCTCCTCCAACTTAGATAATTGTTTGCCTAGTTTCTTTAATTTAATACATAATGTGGTGTTGTATATTTTGGACAATTCTTTAGACATTTTCATAGCCGAAAGAAATTCTCCTTCGTCATAGATAATGGCAAGTCTTTCTTTGGAAAAACTGCTCTCATCTATATTATCCCTAAGCATATCATATATTCTTTCAAATCCAATGCTGAAGCCCACAGCAGGGACTTCTTCTCCACAAAATTTCCCAACAAGTCCATCATATCTACCACCACCAGCAATGGAACAATGATAACTATTGCTCCTTATCTCATAAATGGTGCCTGTATAGTATCCCTGTCCTCTAACTAATGACAAGTCGAAAACTATATCATATACCCCACATGATAGTTCCTTTACGCAATCTATGATATATTTTATCCCATCTATCTCGTCACATGAACCGAGCATCTCACTCAAAGAGGACAAGTCTCTTGGCATATTACTCAAAAATTCTACAAAATGAGAAACTATATTTTTGTCAAAGCCCTTTGAAATAAGTTCATCACTTACTCCATCAAGTCCTATCTTGTCCAGTTTATCAAAAGTGATGCAGACACTGTCAAAATCTTCTTCCTTAAAATCTAGATATGACAATACTTTCCTAAGTAGTGCTCTGTCATTTATCGCCACTGTGAAATCTTTTATCCCTAGTTCGATAAGGGCCTGAGATGTGGTATCAATAAGTTCTATTTCGCAGTCTCTGCTATTACTGCCAATGATGTCTATATCGCATTGAACGAATTCTCTATTTCTTCCTTTTTGAGGACGTTCTGCTCTATAGACTCTGCCCATTTGAATAACTTTGAATGGGCTGGGCAGATACGCCTTGTGCTGTGCATAAAAGCGAGAAAGAGGAAGAGTGAGGTCATATCTTAAGCCCATATCACACAGATTGTCTCCATTCTCCATGGCGGACTGAAGTCTCTCTCCTCTTTTCATTATTTTGAAAATAAGGGCAAGATTGTCCCCTCCATCACTATGCTCGAGATTTTCAATATCCTCCAAAATAGGCGTATATATTCTCTCAAAGCCTCGAGAGGAATACACTGATAATATTTTATCCTGAATATAGTCTCTTATCTTTGTTTCCTTAGGCAAATAATCACAAGTGCCTTTTACGCTGGTTAGTTTCATACTCAATTCCTTTTATGTATAGAAACTATTCTATCATCTATTTTCCAATTAGACAACTAAT
>CAMYXB010000007.1 GCA_947303145.1 uncultured Clostridia bacterium
AATTCTATAGACTTATATGTGATATAGACCTTAATAGGAATTTCACGCCTACATCTTACAGCACACTTAGTGGCGTAGTGCAGGGCAATCATATGACAATAGACAATGTATACTTGTCTTACACCAGCACTGTGGATAATCAGCAGGATAGGAATACTAGGTCATTTGGACTATTTGCTAACATTTCCACCAGTGGACTGAATGATACCATCATTTCAAATCTTACATTCAATGTCTCTCACGTGGTGTCACACTCACATGACTTTGTGGGAGTGCTTGCTGGACAAATAATGCCTGAGAGTAATAATGCCAAGATTTTCCTTAGCAATCTTCGATTTGCGTCCATGTCAGATGCGACAGGCGTGTTCGGGGTTCACTCAGTGGGTGCTCTTTCTGGCTATGTCTCAGGTGGTGTGGTTATCAAGGATATATCCAGTGATGTCAGCACCACAGCATACTATGAACAGCCCAATACGCACACATCTACCATGCTGTATAATGCCACACCAAATATTGATGGATATGTAGATGTCTCGCATCTATCCATAGCGGGTGGAATAGTGGGAATATTCGATGCTACACAGGTCATCAGTTCCTCTACATTTAGGAATTATAATGCTAGCAATATCTCGGTCTATGCTCGTGGCATCATCTCTGGCATTATAGCGGGCAGTGCCTTCGGTGTGATAGGTGAGGGCACCACAGTCAATTTCGTCAATGTCACCATTTCTGATGGCAGTAGGTCATACATAGCATCTACTGGTTATGCAGGAGGACTGGCGGGAGAGAATAGAGGCAAAATACTCGCTTCTTCTGTCACTTATGAGAATGAAGAGAGTGCCAATATCCAGCCTCATTCCTCCATGTATACTAGGAATAATTACTTCTACAATCTATCCACAGCCTCTTGCATCGCCATAGGTGGACTCGTAGGCTACAACAATGGCGGTCTTATCAGCAATAGCATCACCACACTCAATGTCCGCAATGCTTATTCATCCATAGCAGGTGGTGCAGTGGGTAGAATGAGCGCAGGCAAACTTGAGTGTCTTGTGGCCAGTGGTTCTGTCTTAGCCAAGAGGTTCATGGGTGGACTTGTGGGTGTCATTTGCAGTAGAGATGATATGATTAACAATGGCTATTCTACGGATAGCGTATTCGACATTCTCCCAGATATAGACAGAGGCGCATCTTCTGCCAGCGTCATCATAGATTCTTGTATTGCAGAGAACAATTATCTCGCAAGTGACTACAATTATTATATGAGAGGATTTAATGGCAATAGCAATTTCAACTTGTCATCATTTGTCGCTCTTATTGTCAAAAAATCTACCAATCCTGATTATTATGCTTTCGCAGGCAACAGTTTCTGTGTAGACGGGATAGTGTCCTCCGCCTCATCTTCTAATATTGCTAGGTATCTCAAGCCAGCACAATTCACCACTGAATATGATAGTGTGTCCGGCACTGGAGTATCTAGGGATATTTTGGAGGGTAGTGATGGCGAGCAGGCAGTGTTCCCTGTGGATATATATAGCATGTATTATGGCAATGCAGATACCGGAGTGTCTTATGTCATCAATGATAGGGAGAACCCCAGTAGCTATGCAGATGACCACTTCTCATACATTCTCTATGCGCTCACTAAATTCGGCAACACTTCCAGCAAAATATATGCTAAAAACCTCAATCATTTCGACAAATTCTACAAGCAGATTACATTGACTGACCTAGGCGGAGACAGCAGTTATGAATCACATGTCGGCAGATATGGCGAGATTTTTGCTAGGTGTCTTGGAGATTATGTCAAGATAACAAGTAGAGATATGTTTGATAGTTGGGGTATAGTTTATACTACAGATGATGGAGAAAACTATTTCCAAGAGAATTCTTCCACACTAGATAGTAGCAAGCAATACTATTATACAATGGACGGCGAACATTATACACTGCTTGACTCTATTGATGAAGCATATAGTTATCGTGCCTCACATGAAAAGACCTTCTATTATCTCGCTTATCCAAAACTAGACACTATAGAAGTCTATAAAAAATATACTGCATCTACGAGTTCATCAACGAATGACGATATTTATCTCGCTCTCAATCGTCAAGATGTCACAGCCCCAGACAATGCCTTTATCATAGATAGTTTCTCGGGTATTGAAATCACAGAAGACTGGTTCAAACAAGGCACATCGTCTAGCAGAGTGTATGTCAAGCAAGATGACGTCACCTATGCTCTTACTGGCAAAGACTACTATTATACAGACGGCTCAGATACATATCCTTTTGATTTATCCGCATATTCAGTGCAAGATGTTTTAGATAATTGCGATCTAGACCAAGACACGATTGACATATTAGGGGAATATTTTGAACTCAATATAGAGAGCATCACGGACTATTTCGCCATCCATTATTCCCCTGATGCTGATTCTATTCAAAGTTTTTGCATTATTGATGGGCTTGGAGGTGGCATAGCACCAGATGCTGGTTATTATCTGATAAAGAGCAATGCTAGAGAGTGCGAAAATCACTTCATCACCTCTGTGGCATCTATGAGATCTGTGGATATCAACAATATCCGCATTCCACTCACCTCCATCACAGATAGCGCTGGGCCAAATTACGCACTGACAGATGCTATCAAGGTTCTTATTGATACAGATGAGGGCACTCTCACATTCTATAGAGAGGATAATGAGGCCATTTTGACATCGTTTGATGGTGGAAAAGTATATAGTGTGCGAATGGACTACACAGACAGCATTACAAGTAGTTCAAAGCATATGTTCACTATCACAGAAATAGAGTGTCAATACACCTATTCGCTTTCCGATGATAGCACTGTTAGACTTAACAGTAGCACCATTAGAAACAACACTACATACTCTCTGCATATCTCAGTGAAAGAGATTGTTTACAAGGCATTTGACAACGGATACTGGTCATTTGATAGTGAATTCTTCACCGCCAGCACATTGTCTACTGCGAAGTATCCTACAAATCAAGAGATAGCCGAGACTTACCTTTGGACTTCTTTTATAGGGGATAGACTGAGTGATGGTCTTATCCATGAGATAAAAGATGCAGGAGATTTGGCTGCATTAGCAGTCAGCGTCAATAGAGGTGACAAATATGCTGGCAGCATTATAAATCTAAGGAGTGACCTCGATCTTAGTGGTAAATACTGGGTGCCAATAGGCAATGGAGATAATCCATTTAGAGGGACATTCCGTGGTAATGGACATACTATCAAGTATATATCTGTCAATGAAAAGTCCTTGCAAACCTCTCTTGGCAGTATGTCCTCTACCTCACTTCCAAAACATGCTGGTCTCTTTGGTGTCACTGAGGGCGCCATTATTGAGAATGTTTCACTTACTGGTGGACAGGTGTATGGCATGGTGTCCGGTGGTGTGGTGGGATATGCCAATAATACCACATTCATCAATGTCACCAACAACAACACTAGCATAGGTGTCTGTGCTTCTGGTGGCGTGGTGGGAAGAATGGAGAATGGTAGATTGTGCGATGTCTCCAATATCGGCTCCGTATTGCTAGACACTTCCAATATGACCTTGCCCACTGACAGTCAAGATGTCTATGTGGGAGGTTTAGCAGGATATATCACATCTGTCACTATGGAAAAAGATGAAAATGCCATTTCTGGTGCCAAACTATACAATTCTGGCAAAATATCTGTCAAGGATAACAAGACCAGTTATTATACAGGTCTATATGTCACTGTTTATTGTGGTGGACTATTCGGCAAGGCAGAGGACAACAACATTTCCTTTGACGACCTGATGAGCGAAAGTGGACATATCTACAATAATGGCAAGATTAATATTCAAACAAATGCCTATAGATTGTTCGTGGGAGGCGCTTTTGGTGAGATTTCCACATATCGAATTAAAGACTACTTTTCGAACAATAGGGTGAATACTCTTGCCCACATCTCCAATTCCTCCAGCAGTGTCATCACCATTGACTATAACAATTCCAACACAATAGATGACAATCTTGCCACCTCATCTTTTGTGGGAGGTGTGGCAGGTATATGCAGTATGCCTCTATATAGATGCAACAATGAGGCAGACATAACCATAGATGTCACCAATTACACCAAGAATAGCATAGTAGTAGGTGGCATCGCTGGCGAAGTGTGCCCTTACAGTGCAGATACTGCATTGTCTGATAGTCTATTTAGCGGAGATGATACACACGATTATTATGTCAAAGAGTGTTTCAATTTCAGCAATATCACGCTAGATGCCATGGCATCATACACCACATTCATAGCTGGTGGCATAGTGGGTGGAGCCAACTTATTGTCATTCGATAGCGACACCACTCATGTTCGTATAGAAGTGCTTGATTGCTACAATATAGGCAGTATCCACTCCAGCAATATCTGCACAGCATATTTAGCGGGCATTGTAGGGACCAATTATGAAAGGAAGCAGTCCTCCATGTTATACACCATGCAGTCAGTGAACACTCTTCTTGTCATCAAGCGTTGTATGAATCTATCCAGTGTATATATCGTTCAATACGTTCAGTCCAGACATATCATAGCATCTATAACCGCAGTTAATTCCACCAATAAACACAATGTATATTTCGGTAAGGTAGACGAGGCTACAGACGAGGTCATTCTGTCATGCTACAACTTCTACCTAAGGGGAAGCAGTTATGGCGGACTAAATACATTCAATTCTATTGGCGAAGTGGGAGCAGACAAGCCTTCATTTGCCATAGAAAGAGTGAGTGACGCCCTAAAGAGTGTGGATACATTCATAGATATAGAGCACGAAGAAGATGATTGGGATTTCGACAATATCTGGGAGCAGAAGTATTCTTCTTGGTATCCCACCCTGCGTGGCAACCTTACATCTATTTTGTGGCAGAACAGAGAGCAGAGTATGGTGGTGGAGAACAATGTCTATCTTATCTCCTCTGCTGACCAGTTGTCCAGCCTCGCATCACAGATAAACGATGGACACATCAACACGCTTAATCTCAAGTTTAGATTGACAGAGTCCATAGACCTTAGCAATAGATACTGGACTCCTATTGGCACATCAAGCAATCCATTCAGGGGTTCATTCGATGGTGCAGGTTATTCCATTAAGAATATGACCGTCAATGGCAGAATGATAGAAAACAACACTTGTGGTGGTCTGTTCGGCTACATAGAGGGCGCCAGCATATCCAATATCGGCATAGAGAATGCCATTATCGAGAATGTGGAGTATGCTGGAGGCGTGGCTTGCTTTGCAGACAACTCTAGACTAGAGAACGTCTATACAGACTTTAGTCTATACGATTCTTCTAAAGAAGAGCCTGCCAAGGATATAGGTATATTGGCCATAAGAGGCGCAGGTGGACTTGTGTATGAGTTGAAGAATAGTCTAGGAGCCACATTAGGATTGAGTAGTAGTTATAACAATATTCCTGTATCAGTCACTGCCACTTCTGGTGGGAATAATTATGTCGGAGGACTTGTGGGTGTGTTATCTAGCAGTTCCATAACTAATTGCTACAACAATTATTATGGCACACTTAGAGTATACAGCATCACAGGTGGCACGCCTGACAAAGGTCATCACGCTTTGGTAGTGGGGAATATCACTGGTGACTCCTCATTCGACAATCTATTCTCGCTGGCAAAGAGTATTAAAGAGGGAGATAGAGAGTGGGAATCTGTGCCTACACTATATGAGCATGTGTCCGAAGGCCCATATATAGAGAAATCTACCCTATTGCCATATTATGACAATCTCAGCGCATCTGCCGCAGGAGTGTTCACACGAGGTTATAGTCTCAATGTCAATAAGGGATATAAAGGGGTTTCATACAGAGCCATAGATTTCCCTTCAATTAGAGGTCTTGGCAAAGAGTGGAAGAATGCCCTAGCAGAGAATATAGGTGGAATAGTGGCAGACAACTGGGATACAGCCATCAATTCACTTATCTCTACGAGTAGTAATATGGCAGTGGCTCTTGCCAGTAAGCAGTATGATACATCTATTACTGGCAACTATAAGATTTACACCATATCCACAGCCAGAGATTTGGCTTTGCTGGCTAAGATGGTCAATTCTGGAATGAATACAAGTGGCAATGAGTATATCTTGATGAATGATATTGACCTCTCATCTATGTATTGGACTCCTATAGGGATTAGTGAGGAATATGCCTTTAGAGGCACTTTCAATTTTAATGGTCATGTCATTTCCAATATGACTATAGATAGACAAGAACTTCTGTATGCAGGATTATTCGGCTATACATACAAGGCAACCATTGTCAATGGCTATCTACACAATAGTTATATTAGAGTGGTCAATTCCTCGCTAGTTGGAGCCACTTATGTCGGCTCACTCGTAGGTTATGCATATAATACCAGCATTTACAATATCTCATCTAGTGTCAGGATTATGGCACACAGCACATCTACAGTGTATGTGGGAGGCCTCGCTGGAGCGGTGAATGGCTCTACTTCCTACACAATAAGTAATATTAGAGTGTCAGGCTACACTGAAGGTGTAGATGTCACAGGTTATGAGGAATATATCCAGCAGTTGTCGGATAAGGACGCCATCATTACTTCCTCTAGGATACACATCTTGGGTGTGTCTAGGAATAACAACGTTTTCGCAGGTGGCATACTGGGATATATGTGCGGTGTCAGCCCATCAAGGCCATGCCTCTTAGAATATGCCACATCTAGTGCCAATTTAGCCAGCATCTGCCTAAATAATGGGGTTTATGCTGGCGGAATAGTGGGATATGTCACCAGTTTTGCCTCTATCAATGCTTGTAGCAATAAAGGACAAGTCAAGACATATTCCAATCAAATGGACACTTTGGGTGGTGTGGCAGGATATGTGTTCAGTTCTTCTATCACCAACTGCACTTTGAGTAAAGAAGCGTATATTGAGGGGAGACTGCAGATGTCTAGCACAGGCACTACATATCTATCCATAGTCGGGGGTATAGTAGGCGTTATGTCCGCTGGAACAGTCAGTTATTGTGCTACAATGGGTAGAACATACAGCAAATATGCCACATCAGACAATGTAGTCCTTGGTGCCATCATGGGATATGCCATGGACCATGACTTTAGTTCGGATTTAGTCAGTGTATTTGATAAGAATAATACAGGATTTACCATTGCTGTGGATTTGTATAGAGTAGAGGACGAGACTATTGACAATATATTCTTCGATAGCCTCGACTTAATCGCCAATCCTAACGAAGTGATGATTGGACATAGTCAAGAGTTTGACGAGAATTACTGGAATAAGAGTAGCAAGTCTCTTATGTCGGAAGTGGTGTATGTCGTGGGTTGTGCCACTAGGTCATTCTCCGTCATATCTCCCACTGACCATGGTTCTCTCCTAGAGGGAGTGGGACTTTTGGTCCCTGTGGATAGATTGTCCAGTATTACTCTGCAAACAGATGATACAGGGGATATTCGCTCCATATCATACTATGTGTCCAGTGATATGACATTATCTGAAAAGACTACTTCCATTACCGCGGGACAGAATTATTCTCTCACTGCTCTTATTGATTTCACATCACTAGATAGGATAGTCATGACCTATCTCACCATTACCAGTGCTGGAGAATAGAGATTGTTCTAAGTCAAATAAAAAATATTAAAGAAAAAACTTCGCTATATAATATAGTGGAGTTTTTTTAATGTAGAAAAAATATTTTCAAAAAAAATTTTTAATTTTTTATAAAATAGTTGTTGACATTACTTGACTAGTGTGATAGACTATGCCATAACGTTACAATGTTAAAGTGTGCGCTCAATGGTTTTTATAAAGCAAAAAAGGGGATATTTTAGTTGTAAAATGTATGTTTTTTAATTTAATTTGATTATATAAATTGAGTTCAAAAAACATATTTTTTTATGAAA
Organism: uncultured Clostridia bacterium; assembly: GCA_947303145.1. Classification (GTDB taxonomy): domain Bacteria; phylum Bacillota; class Clostridia; order Christensenellales; family UBA1242; genus UBA7862. The sequence continues at coordinate 7,943 of CAMYXB010000007.1, forward strand.
ATTTGAGTAAAACTAAAATGACTTCTTTTTCGCAAATTATAGATAGCCAATATATCTATGTTTTAAGGAGAAAATATGTCAAAAGATAGTCCTGCATTCAAGAAAACAAAATACGGCAAAGTGGAGAGAATCAATTTTTCCAAGGTCAACGAACCTATAGGTATGCCATATCTCATTGCCGTCCAGAAGGAGTCCTACAAGCACTTTTTGGAGCAAGGCATAGCAGAGGTTTTGGAGGAATTCTCCCCCATTGTAGACTACAGCGGTAAGGCAGAGATATATTTTGTGGACTACACACTAGATTCCACCAGCAAGTATTCCAAGGCAGAGTGCAAGAGGAAGGGTATTACATACTCTGTTGCCCTCAAGGCCAAGGCTAGACTCGTGAGGAAAGAGGACGGAGAGGTGGTAGAGCAGGAGGTTTTCCTAGGCGATATCCCACTCATGACAGAGGAAGGCTCCTTTATATTTAATGGAATAGAGAGAGTGATAGTCAGCCAGATAGGCAGATCACCCAGTGCATATTTTGCCAAAGAACAGGACAAGACAGGCAAATATCTTTTCTCAGGCACTATTATCCCCACTCGTGGCACATGGCTAGAGGTGGAGCAGAACGCCAATGATTATCTCAAGATGGTTATAGAGAGAAAGGAGAAAATATCCCTAGGTGTGTTCCTCAAATGCTTCGGATATACTTCTTCTCAAATAGCAGATATCTTCGGTCATCACCCACTTATCACCAATACCCTTGACAAAGAGCCTCAAGATACCCAAGAAGAAGCCCTTCTGGAACTTGCCAAGAGGACTCGTCCTACAGATGTCCCCAATGCTGAGGCTACTTACAATTTCCTCAACAATCAATTCTTTACACATCAATATTACAACCTCGCTAGAGTAGGTAGATACAAACTTAATAAAAAGTTGTCCCTCGCCACCCGTATCACTGGGCAGACTGCCTATGGTGATGTGAAAATAGGTAGTGACGTGGTCATTCACGATGGCGAAATTATATCTAGGGACGTGGCTTGGAGAGTGCAAAATGCCGGCATCAATGAGGTGTGGGTGAGAGCCAAAACGCTTAGAGGAGATTTCCAGCGTGATGGAGAAAAATTTATTCCACACAAAGTGGTGGGCAACAATAGAGTGAGCCTTTCCTCCATTTTCCCTTGCAACGAAGAAGAACTAGGTATACTAGAGTTAGTGCATTATCCTACACTGCAGAGAATACTCAGTGAGAACAAGTCCAAAGCCGACAGATTGCAGGCTATACAAGACAATGCCAAAGAACTCATGAATTATCAACTATGCATGGACGATATCTTGGCTACAATAAGTTATCACCTTGACCTAAACGAAGGCATAGGTGAGGTGGACAATATCGACCATCTAGCCAACAGAAGAATCTCCACTGTGGGAGAACTTATCAGCGGAGCATTTAGAAGTGGTGTCAACAAACTTGCCGGCACTATAAGAGAGACCATTCAGGCACAAGATCTCAGCACCATTAGTCCACAATCTGTTATCAATGCCAGACCTATCAACAAGGCGCTTAGAGACTTCCTCGCTAGTTCCCAGTTGTCACAGCTCATGGATCAAGTCAACCCTATCAGTGAGCTCGCTCAGAAGAGGAGGATATCCGCTGTAGGACCTGGAGGCCCTAAGAAAGAGAGAGCCAGTGCAGATGTGCGTGATATTCACTATTCACACTATGGCAGAATTTGTGCCATTGAGACTCCCGAAGGTCAAGGTATTGGACTTATCAATGCTTTCGCCACATTTGCGAAAATCAACGAATATGGATTCATCATGTCTCCACTTAGAGTGGTGGATAGAGAGAAGGGCGTTGTCACAGACAAAGTCGTTTATCTTATGGCAGATGAAGAGGAGAATAGTTGCATAGCACAGGCCACAGAGCCACTCACTCCTGACGGCCATTTTGTAAGAGATAGGATTATCGTTAGGAAGAAGGACACCATCAACGAGGTTCCAGCCAGCGAGGTGGAATACATGGATGTGTCTCCTAGACAACTCCTTTCAGCTGCTACTTGCCTTATTCCTTTCCTTGCCAATGATGACACAGCACGTGCTCTTATGGGTTCCAACATGCAGAGGCAGTCAGTGCCACTTCTCACCACTGAGGCTCCAATAGTGGGCACAGGCATGGAGCATAAGATAGCTGTAGATAGCGGTGCTATGATATTGGCAGAGAAGGCCGGCTTCGTGCAATATGTCTCCGCTACAGAGATTAGAGTGAAAAATGATGACGGAGATACCGATGTCTATCATTTAACTAAATTTACCAAGACCAACGCAGACACTTGCATCAATCAAAAGCCGGCTGTGGTGAAAAATCAAAGAGTGGAAGTGGGAGATGTCTTAGCAGACGGATTCTCCACCAAGAATGGAGAGCTCGCCCTTGGCAAGAACATGACCATAGCATATATGAACTGGGAAGGATACAACTATGAGGACGCTATCCTTATCTCAGAAAGACTTGTTAGAGACGATATTTTCACATCTATCACACTCAAGGTAGAGGAGAGCAAGGCTCGTGCCACCAAACTCGGTGATGAAGAGATCACCCGCGATATCCCCAACCTTGGCGAAGAAGCACTCAAGAACCTTGACGAAAATGGTATCGTAAGAATTGGTGCAGAAGTCAGGACTGGAGATATATTGGTAGGCAAGGTCACCCCTAAGGGAGAGACAGAACTTACCCCTGAAGAAAGACTCTTAAGAGCCATATTTGGCGAGAAAGCCAGAGAAGTGAGAGATACATCACTGCGTGTCCAGCATGGCAGAGGTGGTGTAGTAGTAGACGTTCAAGTGTTCACCAGGAAGAATAAGGACGAACTTGAGCCAGGTGTCAATACTATGGTCAAGGTGTTCGTAGCACAGAAGAGGAAGTTGTCCGTTGGCGACAAGATGGCTGGTAGGCATGGTAATAAAGGTGTCGTCTCACGTGTCCTTCCACTAGCAGATTTGCCATACATGGAGGACGGCACTCCTGTGGACATTGTCCTCAATCCTCTAGGTATTCCTAGCCGTATGAATGTCGGTCAGGTGCTGGAGGTCTTGCTTGGCAAAGTGGCTAAGGTATTAGATTGGAAGGTCGCCGTCCCAGTGTTCGATTGCATCAATGAGCATGAGATATTCGACCTTATGAAAGACAACGACCTCGAAGAAGATGGCAAAATGGTGCTTTATGATGGCAGAACTGGTGAGCCATTCGAGAATAGAGTGACAGTCGGCACTATGTATATGCTGAAGCTCGACCACATGGTCGACAGCAAGATGCACGCTAGATCCATTGGTCCTTATTCACTTGTCACACAACAACCATTAGGTGGCAAGGCCATGTTCGGTGGACAGAGATTTGGTGAGATGGAAGTCTGGGCTCTCGAGGCCTATGGCGTGTCACACCTGCTTCAAGAGATGATTACTGTCAAGTCAGACGATGTCATTGGCAGGAACAAGACATATGAGGCTATAGTTAAGGGATTCCCTATCACAGATCCGGGAGTGCCTGAGTCATTCAAAGTTATGGTCAAGGAATTCCAGAGTCTTGGTCTTGATGTCAAGATTTTGACAGAAGAGAATCAAGAAGTGTCTGTCAGCGATCTCAGTCGTGATGATGATGTCGTTCCTTTCACCCCTAAGGATAAAGAAGTGCCTCAGGATATAGAGATAGATTATGGTGATGCCACCGAAGAAGAAGGTGAGGACACCACCACCGCATCAAGTGAGGATTTGTTCGAAGATTTCGACGAAGATTCTCTCTTCGACGATTTTGAATAATTGTGCTAGTTTTGATTTACTTTACATCTTTTTATTTAGGAGAAATTTATGTTTGAACTTAACAATTTCGATTCCATTAGAATAGGCATTGCCTCACCTGAGAAGATAAGGGAGTGGAGTTATGGCGAGGTGACCAAGCCAGAGACCATCAACTATCGCACTCTAAAGCCAGAGAGAGACGGCCTTTTCTGTGAGAAAATCTTCGGACCTAAGAAGAACTGGGAGTGCCATTGCGGAAAATATAAGAGGATTCGCTACAAGGGCGTCATTTGCGACAAGTGTGGCGTTGAAGTCACTCACTCCAAGGTTAGACGTGAGAGAATGGGACACATCGAACTCGCCACTCCTGTCAGCCATATTTGGTTCTTTAGAGGTGTCCCATCTAGGATAGGTGTCCTACTTGATATTTCACCCAAGGCATTGGAGCAAGTGCTTTATTATGTCAATTACATTGTCCTTGATGCTGGCACCACAGGATTCACATACAAGCAGGTCATTTCTGATAGAGAATACAGAGAGGCACAAGAGGAGTTCGGCTACAATTCATTCAAGGCAGGCATGGGCGCTGAGGCCATCAAGACCCTCCTTAGTGATGTAGATTTGGATAAAGAATACAAGACTCTCAGCGAGATAGTCAAGACTAGCAAAGGACAGAAGAAGATTAAGGCTATCAAGAGACTGGAGATTGTTAGTGATTTTATCAATAGTGGCAACAAGCCTGAGTGGATGATTATGGACGTCATTCCTGTCATTCCACCAGATTTGAGACCTATGGTGCAATTAGATGGTGGCAGATTCGCCACTAGTGACCTCAATGACCTCTATCGTAGAGTTATCAATAGAAACAATAGACTAAAGAAACTTATCGAACTCGGTGCTCCTGATGTTATAGTGAGGAACGAGAAGAGAATGCTTCAAGAAGCAGTCGATGCACTCATAGAGAATGGCAAGAGAGGCAGAGCAGTCCAAGGCCCTAAGAGTAGAGACCTCAAGAGCCTTACCGCTATGCTAAGAGGTAAACAAGGTCGTTTCCGTCAAAACCTTCTCGGCAAGCGTGTAGACTATTCCGGCCGTAGCGTTATCGTTGTGGGACCAGAGCTCAAGATATATCAATGTGGCTTGCCTAAAGAAATGGCACTTGAACTCTTCAAACCATTCATTATGAAGAGACTGGTGGAGATGAACGAGTCTCACAATATCAAGAGCGCCAAGAGATTGATTGAGAGAGAGAAACCAGTCGTTTGGGACGTGCTTGATGAGGTCATCAAGGACCACCCTGTTTTGCTCAATCGTGCACCCACTCTGCATAGACTAGGTGTGCAGGCATTTGAGCCAGTATTGGTGGAGGGCAGAGCCATTAAGTTGCACCCACTCGTTTGTGTGGGATTCAATGCCGACTTCGATGGTGACCAGATGTCCATTCACGTGCCTCTTTCCATCGAGTCAAGAGCAGAAGCACGTATGATTATGCTTTCTGTCAACAACGTCCTAAAGCCAGCCGATGGCCAGCCTGTCATGATTCCTCAGCAGGATATTGTGCTAGGTTGCTATTATATGACCATTGACAAGCCGGGAGCACTGAGAGAAGGCAGCAGTTATATTGATGAGGACGAGGCCATCATGGCTTATGCCACCAAGAACCTCGAACTTCAGTCCAAGATATATGTTAGACGCTCAGTGGAATTCGATGGTGAGACCATCACCGGCAGAGTGGCTACATCTGTGGGTAGAATATTGTTCAATCGTTGTGTCCCACAGAATATCGGTATGGTGGATAGAAGCAAGAAAGAGAACGCCCTAAGATACGAAGTGGAAGGCGTAGTAGATAAGAAAGTGCTCGCCAAAGTTGTCGCCAAGGCGTATGAGAAACTTGGTTGCACACCTACAGTCATTATGCTGGACAAGATTAAGGAATTGGGATACAAGTATTCCACCATCGGCGCACTCACTATCAATGTGTATGACCTCAAAGATGTCGAGGAGAAGAAGAGACTTATAGAAGAAGGCGATGCCAAAGTCCTCGAGAATGAGAAGGCATATCGCAGAGGTCTTCTGTCCTATGACGAGAAGGTCTCCAAGAACATCTCTATATGGAACGAAGTGACAGAGAAGGTCACAGAGGCTGTTATGAATAGCTTCGACGACCTCAATCCTGTCAAGATGATGGCTGTCTCTGGCGCTCGTGGTAGCAAGAGCAACTTCAACCAATTGTGCGGAATGCGTGGCATCATAGCCAGTGCTTCTGGTGCGAAGATAGACATTCCTGTCAAGTCATGCTATAGACAGGGCCTCACACCACTAGACTATTTCATTTCCTCTCGTGGTGGACGTAAAGGTATGGCAGATACGGCTCTTAAGACAGCCGACTCCGGATACCTCACCCACAGACTTGTGGACGTGTCTCAAGGCATAGTCATCACAGAGGAAGACTGCTTTGCCTCTCTTGGTGAGAAGCCTAGAGGTATGGTCGTCACTGAACTTGTCAGTGATAGGACTGTTATTGAGAAGCTGGAGAGCAGGATTTCCGGCAGAGTGGCAGTGGACGACATCTGTCACCCTGAGAGCAAGGAGATCATCGTCCATGCAGGAGAGATGATTACTCCTAGCATGGCTCAAGCAGTGGTCGATGCAGGTATCACATCAGTCAACATCAGAACCGTCCTTACTTGCAAGGCAAAAGATGGCGTGTGTGCCAAGTGCTATGGCAGGAATATGGCCTCCAATCAAATGGTCAATGTCGGTGAGCCTGTGGGTGTCATCGCAGCACAGTCCATCGGCGAGCCGGGCACTCAGCTTACTATGAGGACGTTCCACTCCGGTGGTGTTGCCGCAGAGGCAGATATTACGCAGGGTCTTCCTCGTGTGGAGGAGATTTTCGAGGCCAGACACCCTAAGGGCGAGGCCATTATCTCCGAGGTCGCCGGCAAAGTTAGAATAGAAGAAGCAGGCGAGAGATATAGAGTGGTCATCGAGTCCACTACAGATGGTGATGTGGAATACATGACTCCACCTAAGAACAAGACTGTGCTTATCGTCAACAATGGCGATATGGTAGAGGTAGGGCAACAACTCACCTCTGGCTCCATTTTCCCTAACGATGTATTGAGAGTTAGGGGACTCAAAGGCGTGCAGGAATATCTGCTCAAAGAAGTCCTTGGCGTGTATAGAATGCAAGACGTGCAGATTAGTTCCAAGCACGTTGAGGTCATCATAAGACAGATGCTTAGAAAAGTAAAAGTGGTCGACCCTGGTGACTCCAATCTTCTCCCAGACAGCGTCCTTGAATTGCAAGAATATGAGAAGATTAACAATGAGATAGTGATGAATGGTGGCCGTCCTGCCATCGCCCAGCGTATCCTTTATGGCATCACCAAGGCTGCACTTTCCACAGATTCCTTCCTCGCCGCAGCCTCTTGCCAGCAGACTTCCAACATATTGACAGATGCTGCTCTAAAGGGCAAAGTAGACAACCTCAGTGGACTGAAAGAGAATGTCATGATAGGCAAACTCATTCCAGCAGGCACAGGTGTGAAGCAGTATAGAGATTTCTATCCTGTCATTTCCAAAGAATACCTTTTAAGACAAGAGGAACTCAAGAGAGAAGCCGAAATGAAGAGAATGATGGAAGAGCAGGAGAGAATGAGTGAATTAGACGAAAACTCTGAAGACTCCGTCTCAGATTCCGCTCAAGAATAATTTTTGAAAGACTGCATTATCTATAGCAGTCTTTTTCAATTTTATTTCAAAAGGGGTATTGACAAGTGTCTCATGTTGTGTTAAAATCACACTAGACAAAAAGATTTCTACGGAGGTTTTTGTATGAATATAAAAAAATTTTTTGAAAACAAAGAACAAAAGAACATCGTAAATCAAGAGAATAAGAAGGCTGTTGTCAAGAATAATCATTTTTTCAATTTTAAAGGCCTAAAGATATTTGGTGATTTTGAAGTATTTAAAGTGCTTAATAAAATAGGTAAAGCATTGGCCCCTGAGCGTAAAACTCAAGCAGTGACCCGTTTTGATGAAAAAAATTGCGAACTTTTCATTGCTGGTAAAGAGTATAGGTTGGGCAGTGATGGGCGTCTTGAGTGTTATGACAAAACACTTCGTAATAAAAACATCGAAATCTTACCTCTTATTCACTGATGATTTAAGATATGATTTTTGCCTCAAAATTTAATTGAGGCTTTTTTTTATTATTTTGAAAAAAAATTGTAAATTTGTTGGACATATTTTTCTTAATGTGTTAAAATTTCCTTGTATATTTATTGAGGTGAGAGTCTTTTATGGATTACATTTTCCCAGCAGTGTTCTATTATGATGAAGAGGAAGACAGATATTTGGTCTCCTTCGATGATGTTCGTATTTATTGCCAAGGACAGACTTTAGAAGAGGCCTTCTTTGTCGCGAGAAAGTATCTTAAAGAGTTCTGTAAGTTGTCCATCAAGATGTTCGGAGCCGTTCAGGAGACTGCTAGGACATATCAAGAGTCTTGTGAGATTCACAAGGGAGATATAGTCTTGCTCGTTGATGCAGAAGTCAAGGTCAAGCCTCAGCAAGATATGCTGGAAGACAATTAGAATATAATAGACTGATGTGACATTCAGTCTTTTTTATTGCATTATTATTCGATTTATATTAATTATTGATAAAAAAAGGACCAAACGTTGCGTTCAGTCCAAATTTTTACATTTCTATCTTTTCTTCTAATAAATCTTTGATTTGCTCTATTTGTCTGTCATATTTATCCTCAATGTCTCTTTTTTCATTCAAAATTTTGAGTTTTTCTTCCTTATATTTCTTCTCTAGGGCAGACAATTTAACATTGCATCTATCCAATTCACACATATTTTTCTTCAACAATTCTTCTAGAGTGCTTTCTTTGAGTTCAGGGTGACGTCTAAGTAGGAACATAGTCCATTCGTGAGAAAAATCGCCCTCTAAAAATACGGGACCTACTGGAGCAATGCTTCTGTTGAACAAAACAAAAGATGCATCAGAGACATACATGTCATAGTTTGTGGTGTGGCTACGACCTATGGGGGTGAGAGTTGTGTTGTCATAAGCCATCACGCCCATGGCATTCTTTTTCACTTCTTCTCCTGACCAAAAGTATCCTTTATATTCTAAGAAATCTTTAATAACCTTTGAATATTCCATCTTATTTCCTCCATTGCATTTATGCCTTTATTATACCATCACTATTTATTCAAGTCAATACCCCATATGTATAAAAAATATTACAAAAATAATGTATAAATCATTGACAGATTATCATCGTTTTGTTATAATTAGTCCGTTATGTGCTAATATACGGCACTGACACAATTTATTAGTTTGGAACGCAAAATAAATTGTCCACATTTCGCTCCCACATGGTTGCTTTAAGTGAGGGCGAGCAAGTAATTTTTTTAAGGAGGAAAGTATGCCTACAATCAATCAACTCGTAAGGCACGGAAGGATTAAACAGCAGAAGAAGTCTCAAGCACCTATTCTTGAGCAGAATCCTCAAAAACGTGGCGTCTGCCTGTCTGTCACCACCACTTCACCTAAGAAGCCTAACTCTGCTTTGAGAAAAATAGCCAGAGTGAAGTTGTCCAATGGTCAGGAGGGAACCACCTACATTCCAGGTGAGGGACACAATCTGCAGGAGCACAGCGTTGTTCTTATCCGTGGTGGCAAGGTCAAGGATTTGCCTGGTGTGAGATATCACATCATTCGTGGCGCACTTGATGCTGCTGGCGTTGCCAAGCGTAAACAAGCCAGATCAAAATACGGCGCAAAGAAGTCTAAGTAATTATTTTGTGCATTTGCACATATTTTCATATTTTTTAAGGAGGATACAATGTCTAGAAGAAATCGTGCTACAAAGAGAGAAGTTTTGCCAGATCCTATGTATAATTCTACAGTGGTCACAAAACTTGTCAATCAGATTATGCAAGATGGCAAGAAAGGTATAGCCTTCGGCATAGTCTATGGCGCTTTTGATATTATCAAAGAGAGAACAGAGTCCGACCCTATGGAGTATTTTCTCAAGGCTTTAGAGAATGTCAAGCCCCTTCTTGAGACCAAGTCTCGCAGAGTGGGTGGTGCGACATATCAGGTGCCTATGGAGATTAGACCAGAGAGACGTCAGACATTGGCTATCCGTTGGATAGTCAGTTTCGCCAGAAAGCGTGGCGGTGAGAAAGAGATGGAGAAGAAGCTCGCTTCCGAGATTATCGATGCTTACAACAACGCTGGTGGCGCCATTAAGAAGAAAGACGAGATGCACAGAATGGCAGAGGCCAACAAAGCATTCGCTCATTTCAAATGGTAATTTTTTATTTATAAATTTAATTAAGGAGAATATTTATGCCAAGAAGTTTTGCATTAGACAAATATAGGAATATCGGTATTATGGCTCACATTGATGCTGGCAAGACTACTACTACCGAGAGAATCCTTTTCTACACTGGCAAAACACACAAAATAGGCGAGGTTCACGAGGGCGCTGCCACTATGGACTGGATGGAGCAAGAGCAGGAGAGAGGTATCACCATCACCAGTGCTTGCACTACAGCCCAGTGGAAAGGTCATTGCATCAACATCATCGACACTCCCGGACACGTGGACTTCACCGTAGAGGTGGAGAGATCACTTAAGGTGCTAGATGGTGCTGTCGCAGTGTTCTGTGCCAGAGGTGGTGTCCAGCCTCAGTCTGAGACAGTGTGGAGACAGGCTGATAAATACAAAGTCCCAAGAATTGCTTACATCAACAAGATGGATAGGGACGATGCTAATTTCTTTAGAGCAATTCAAATGATGAAGGATAGATTGCATGCCAATCCTGTCCCTATTCAACTTCCAATTGGTCAAGATACGTCGTTTAAGGGTATCATAGACTTAGTGGAGATGACTGCCACAGTTTACAATGACGATTTGGGCAAGGATATGGTCACAGGACCTATCCCAGAGGATATGATGGCAGATGCCAAGAAGTATCACGATGCCCTAGTCGAAGCAGTCGCAGAGACAGACGATGCCCTTATGGAAAAATTCTTTAATGGAGAAGATTTCACCATTGAAGAACTCAAGAGAGGTATCCGTAAGGCAACTATATCGCTTATGATGACCCCTGTCACTTGTGGAAGTAGTTTCAAGAATAAAGGTGTCCAGAAACTCCTTGACGCTGTGGTAGATTACATGCCCAGCCCAACAGATATTGAAGCCATTAGAGGAACCAAACTTGATGGTGTCACAGAAGAAGATAGGAAGGCAGATGACAAGGAGCCAATGGCAGGTCTTGCATTCAAGGTTGCCACAGACCCATTTGTCGGCAAAATAACATACTTTAGGATTTATTCTGGTGTGCTCAGGGCAGGCTCTTATGTCCTTAATGCCACCAAGGATAACAAGGAAAGAATAGGTAGATTGCTTCGTATGCACGCCAATCACAGAGAAGATGTCGAAGAGGCCTATGCTGGAGACATTGTCGCTATAGTGGGACTAAAAGACACCACCACAGGCAACACTCTTTGTGATGTCGACCACCCTATTATCCTTGAGAGTATGGTGTTCCCAGAGCCAGTTATCAATATTGCTGTGGAGCCGACTACCAAGCAGGCACAGGAGAAGATGGTCAATGCTCTCATCAAACTCGCCGAAGAAGATCCTACTTTCAAGACTTGGACAGACCAAGAGTCTGGACAGACCATTATCGCAGGTATGGGAGAACTTCATCTTGACATTATTGTCGACAGACTCAAGAGAGAGTTTAAGGTAGATGTTAATGTCGGTCGCCCACAAGTAAGTTATAGAGAGACTATCAGGAACACTGTCGAGGCAGAAGGTAAGTATGTCAGACAGACAGGTGGTCATGGCCAATATGGACACTGCTGGATTAAACTTGAGCCTCTTGAAGCAGGCAAGGGATATGAGTTCGTTGACAAGATTGTCGGCGGTGTTATCCCCAAAGAGTATATCCCAGCCATTGATGCTGGTATACAGGAGGCCAAGCAAAATGGTGTCGTAGCAGGCTATGAGACTGTGGACTTTAGAGTGACAGTTTTCGATGGTTCCTACCACGATGTCGACTCTTCCGAAATGGC
>CAMYXB010000008.1 GCA_947303145.1 uncultured Clostridia bacterium
AATTCTCTTGAACAATCCCGCTTTCTTTCGCTCTTTTATCTTAAATTGATGATTGCTATATTCACTTATTGCCATAAACCAATAAGAAGTCTCTCTTACCTCACAAATTTTGGGATATTTTCGTGAAAAATACAACAGATACAGCTGGTCATCGTCCATTAAACCAATATCTGCTAGATTGTAATATAGTCCTTTTATTTTCTCATAAAATTCTTTCACTAAAGAAACGGGGCAAATAAAAGGAGCCCCGTTAATGCTATCCGGATGGACTGTTCTTATTACCTCGAATATAGGACGATGTTCTTCGTAGGGCAATCTAAATATATTTACTTTATCTCCAAAGTCATATTCCCATTCGAAAGAATAGTCCTCTTCATTTTCAAAGACTTCTCCACCATGTTCAAAACCAAAGTCCATCCATGCTAAATACTTGGTATCAATATTTGACTTAACACTAGCTAGATACATGCTGTAGTATTTCAACAGCATGACATAATTATATCTTGCAAGATTCTCTGGAGAATTTTTCTGCGCTCTAAAATTAAGAAAATATTTATCTTTCTCTATTTCTTGCATTTTTTTGAGTAATTCTGGCTCAATATCGTCTATATTGCCTGTCAATATAATTTCAGTCCTATCTTTTAAGCCATATTCATCTCTTATTTGCAATACTCTGTCTGCAAAGAGTTGATTCTCACATACGAAGATGAGTTCATTCTTTATCCTTGCCCATCTTTTGAAATAATCAAAATATTTTTCCTTGCTACGAGGAATCTCGTTAAAATTTTCTCTACCTATATCAAAAAAGGCTGTGACTAGTGTTATTTTGTTATCCATTGTTCTTCTCCATTATTTCTGTAAAGTCGCTGTAATATTTTTCGCAAGTGAATAGTTTGCCTTGCTCTATATTCTTTTGTCCCATTTCCTTGCATAGAGGTCTGTCATTTGATAGTTTTAGGATATTTTTCTTGAGACTTTCCACCAAATTATTGTCTTTGTCCACCAGTATAGTCCCGTCTGCCACATATTCGGGCATTCCTCCAGATATGGTGCAAATTTGAGGGAGACCGGATTTTTGCCCCTCAACGACCACCAATCCTGCAGCCTCTTCCCATATAGAAGGCACTACTTGTAAATCTGCAGATTGATAATACTCATAAAGATACTTATTCTCTATGTATCCACTAAATAGTATTCTATCCTTGTTGCCCTTGGACAACGTTTCTACATCTGTCAAATATTGAGACTTGTGTTTTCTAGAGAAATTGGGGCTCCCTATAACAAGCAGTTTCACCCTCTTATCCTCTATCTCACACATCGCTTGCATGAGTTCCTTCACGCCCTTGACATTGATTATTCTTCCGCAGAAGATGACTACAAAGTCTTCTTCACTAAAGCCGAGTTTCTGTCTTATCTCTTTCCTCACACTCTCATCTATCCTTTTGTTAAATCTTTCATCACGAACGCAATTTTTGAGAACGTGTAGGTCGGTGTGTGTGTCAATATTATTATCTTTGATATAATCTCTCCATTGATTAGAGATAAACTGACTGACACCTACGATATGACCGATGTTGTCTATCACCTTTTTGTCCCTTTTGTAGTCCGAGTGAACATGGAAGTATAGATTGTCTCTACCCACAAGTTGTTTTACTTTAGTTATATTGCCAGCAGGATAATTTCCTTCAAAAAAGAGTTTGTCCACGGGATATTTTTTCAATGCTTTGCAAAAATTGCGGTCATAAATTAGAGTAAATCTCTTCTTGATATGTAGCAAACTAAGAATCTTGTTAACTCCTCGAATAAAAAAGTCAAAAAATTTATTAGTTTTTACATACACCAGTTTTGTCTTTTTATAATTATATTTTGCAATTTTTTCCTTTTGCTCCTTTGTGGGCTCGGGCTGGAACACGACAAAGTCAAAATTTTCGTTGTCCTCATTTTGGTCTATAAGTATTTCTTCTAGTTCCTCCACAGCCCCACCGCCTACTGCCGGAATGGGCAATACATATCTGGGATTGTAAAAACCAATTTTCATTTTTTCTCCTTTGAAATCAAAAATTGTCAGTGATATATCGGTGATATAAAAGATAAGCCACTAATTTGTAGTATAACACATTTATTTCCACTGGGCAAGTGATAAAGAGTGCAATATGATATAACGAAGCAATATCTTTGTTATTGTCTGCAGAGCATTTGACAAAGGGGGTGGCGGAGGGTATAATTTTTGCTAGAACATAATTAAAGAATATTTAATACAATTAGAGAAGGTGTAGGAGGAAAAGATGATAGAACTTAAGTCCATCACAAAGGATTACATAATGGCGAATAGTAAGGTGGAGGCACTCAGAGGCATTGACTTGACTTTTAGAGACAATGAATTTGTGTCTATACTGGGCCCCAGTGGTTGTGGCAAGACCACTCTCCTCAATATTATCGGCGGACTGGACAAAAAATCTAGTGGAGACCTAGTGATAGATGGCGTATCTACAAGAGACTACAAAGACAGAGACTGGGATACGTATAGGAATCACAAAGTGGGCTTTGTTTTTCAAAGTTATAATCTCATTCCGCATCAAACGATATTGGAGAATGTGGAACTGGCTCTCAACATCGCTGGAATCAAGAAAGAGGAGAGGATAAGACGAGCCAGAGAAGTGCTGGACAGAGTGGGACTTGAGGGACAATACAACAAGAAGCCCAGTCAACTATCTGGTGGACAATGTCAAAGGGTGGCGATAGCACGTGCACTGGTCAATGACCCAGAGATACTCCTAGCAGATGAGCCAACAGGCGCATTGGACACCACGACCAGCGTGCAGATAATGGAACTCATCAAAGACATCGCCAAAAACACTCTTGTCGTCATGGTGACACACAATCCAGAACTGGCTGAGAGATATTCCACCAGAATTATTCGCCTCTTAGATGGCAAAATAGTAGATGACAGCAATCCTTGTGAAAAGAAAGAGGATAAAACAATAAAAGAGGATAAATCTACTAGAAAATCTAAACTAAGTCTTTTCTCTGCCATTAAACTCTCTTGGAGAAATCTTTTGTCCAAGTTAAAGCGCACTCTCACAGTGTGCATTGCAGGCTCTATAGGCATAATCGGTGTGGCATCAGTCCTTGCAGTGTCTGTGGGGATTAACAACTATATCTACAACATGCAGAATGATATGCTATCTGGCAATCCTGTCACCATTCAAGAGAGCACGTATGACTTATCTTCCATTCTTGGCATGTATTCCACTTTTTCCAAAGGGCAAGCAGTGGTGAAAAGCATAGAGAAGGGATACATCAATGTAGATGAGGCAGTCAAGTCACTTGTTGAGATGAGCGAGACTACGTCCAATATGCGTGTGCAGAACTCTATTACAGACAATTATGTCAAATTCGTCACTTCTGCCCCTAGCAATATCTTGAGTGCATACAAGCTGGACTATGGCATAGACTTGCCTTATCATCTGTATACACCCAGCCCATTTACCAATCAAGATGGAGAGATGGTGTCTGTGGCCACGATAAGACAAATATATACATCTATCCTAGAGAAAACAGAACTAAAGGACTATGCTTATCTTGCCACCAATTTAGACAATATTTTCCTTCAACTTCCCTCCAGTGAGGACTTCGTCCTTGAGCAATATGACGTGCTTACTGAAGGCGGAGAAGCCTCTTACCCAAAGAGCGAGACAGAGCTCACTCTCGTGGTTGATGCTGACAGCGAACTGACAGACCTGCTCCTTGCACAACTGGGATATTATACAGAGGAAGAGTTTATCAATGTCATATACAAGGCAACGGGTGATGACAGGTTTGATGCTTCTCTTGACAGAGAAAAATTTAGTTATACTGAACTCCTCGGCAAAACACTGACATATTATCCTAACAATGACATATTCTCCATCAATTATATAGAGAACACACAGACCATCAATCAAGCCAAGCCATTTATATATAACGCTTATGCTGATGACTCCTTTTCAAGTGGATTAAATCTCACCATAACATCAATATTGCATCCTAAGGCGGGGCTAAATTATGGAGCGCTTAAGTCTGGGTTATACTACACCTCATCTCTCATAGACAGAGTGCTTGAGAATGGAGAGGGGAGCGAGATAGTGGACTACATGGACACCATGGATATTGAGGCTTTTACTTCTGGCAAGGTGACCACACAATATGGCGAGAGTGACATGGGCATAACATACACATATAGTTTCACTTTTGACGGAGTGGACTATGACGAGACGGGTTATGTGGGGAGCATCAATACTATGACCGCCTTTATATCTTTTGGCTCTGGTATGAATATTCCCACATATTATTCACTCACGAAAAGAGACCTCGGTGGAATTAGAATGCCCAACAAAATCAGTCTATATAACAGGACTTTTGACGAGAAAAATGAACTCCTCAAATATTTAGATAAGTGGAATAGTGATGACGTTCTCATTATAGACGGAGAAAGTGTGGCAAGAGCGGATAGGGAGACTATCAAGTATACAGACAATTTATCTCTTATTATCAACATGGTCAGTAGTATGATAAACATAGTCACATCTGCCCTAGTGGCCTTCAGCGCCTTGTCTCTGGTGGTGTCCACTGTGATGATAGCCATCATTACATATGTGTCTGTCATTGAGAGAATTAAGGAGATAGGTGTCATTCGCTCGCTTGGTGGTAGGAAGAGAGATGTGGCGAGACTCTTTATCGTGGAGAGTGCTATCATTGGGCTTTTCTCTGGTATTATAGGGTTAGGCATAACTGGATTGATTACTTTGCTTATCAATACCCTTGCGGGAATGACCATGTCCTCTCTCACAATTGGCATTATTCTCTCCATGCTACTAGTCAGCACGCTACTTACAATCACATCGGGACTTATCCCAGCGTCTCTGGCTAGCAAAAAAGACCCAGTTATTGCATTGAGAACCGATTGACTTTCATGTTAGTTTTAATATATACTTATATATTGCAAGTTATTTTACAAAAGGACGAGAAATTATGGATTTTAAGAAGATAGAACAAAAGTGGCAAGAAAGGTGGGAGAAGGAGAGAGTCTTCGAGGCGGTGGACTTCGCAGATAAGCCTAAGTTTTTTGGACTTATTGAGTTCCCTTATCCGTCTGGTGTGGGGATACATGTCGGGCACCTCAAGGCGTTTTTGTCTATGGAGGCGATATGCAGGATGAAGAGACTTATGGGCTTCAATGTTCTGTTCCCAATAGGTTGGGACGCCTTTGGACTGCCTACAGAGAACTATGCCATATCTCACAATATTCCACCTAGAGTGGCCACAGATACCAATATCGCCAATATCAAGAGACAGATTAAAAGTTTTGGCTTTTCTTTCGATTGGTCGAGGGAGATAGACACCACAGACGAGAATTATTACAAGTGGACACAATATATCTTTTCTCAGTTATACAAGAAAGGCCTCGCTTACAGGTCAAAGGCATTAGTCAACTATTGTCCACACTGCGATTGTATTCTCTCCAATGAGGAGAGCCAAGGCGGGATATGCGACAGGTGCTCATCAAGTGTAGAGCAGAGAGAAAAAGAGGTGTGGTTCCTCAAGATTCGTGATTACGCAGAAAGATTGCTGAATGGACTAGACTCTCTTGACTTCCCAGAGAGAGTGAAAGAGGAGACTAGACACTGGATAGGCAAGAGCGAGGGTGCTGAGATTGACTTCGAGGTAAGAGCAGGAGAGGAAAAAGATAGCCTCACCGTCTATACTACCAGATGTGACACGATATTCGGTGCGACATTCATGGTCATAGCCCCCGAGCACCCACTTGTAGATAAATACAAAGAATACATCTCAAACATAGACGAGGTGGAAGAATATAAGGCACAGGCGAAGAAAAAGAGCGAATTCGACAGAGTGCAGTTGAATAAAGAAAAGACTGGCGTCCGACTGGTCGGTCTAAATGCTATAAACCCCTTAACTAAAGAAGAATTGCCCATATTTATTGCAGATTATGTGATGATGGGATACGGGACTGGAGCCATTATGGCAGTGCCAGCACATGACGAAAGGGACTATGATTTCGCTAAAAAATATAACCTAAACATAATCCAAGTGATACAGGGAGAAGAAGGGGGAGATTTGCCTTACACCGACATAGATAGTGGAGTTATGGTCAATTCATCTTTCCTCAATGGTCTCAAGGTGAAAGAGGCTATAGCCAAGATGAAGGAGTATCTAAGTGAGCATGGCATAGGACATGCTAAAGTAAACTTCCAGATGAAAGACTGGGCTTTCAACAGACAGAGATATTGGGGAGAGCCTTTCCCTATAGTCTATTGCGACAAATGTGGCACAGTGCTGGTGGAAGATTTGCCAGTGGTGCTACCTGAGATGAAAGAATTCAAGACCAATAGCAAAGGACAGTCACCGCTAGCAGAGGTGGATAGCTTCGTCCACACCACCTGTCCTCATTGTGGAGGCCCCGCTAGGCGAGAGACTGACACCATGCCTCAATGGGCAGGTTCTAGTTGGTATTTCTTAAGGTATATGGATCCACATAATAAGGATATATTTGCAAGCATGGATAAGATGAAATACTGGGGGCCTGTAGATTGGTATAATGGTGGTATGGAGCATGTCACAAGACACCTTATCTATTCTCGTTTCTGGAATATGGTGTTGTTTGATTTAGGTCTAGTGCCATTTGAGGAGCCATATAGGAAGAGGAGCACAGTGGGGCTGGTTCTTGGTGAGGACGGCAATAAGATGAGCAAGAGCCTAGGCAACACCGTTGATCCTATGGCAGTGGCAGACCAATATGGTGTGGACGTGGTGAGAATGTATGAGCTATTTATGGCGGACTACGAGTCTCCAGCACCTTGGTCCAGTGAGAATATCGTAGGGTGCAAGAGATTCCTCGATAGAGTGGAAAGAATGGCAGACTTTATCGTGGACAAGCCTATTAGTGATGAGCACGTTTCACTATTTAATGACGCTATCACAAAAGTCACACAAGATATTCAAAATATGAAGTTTAACACAGCCATATCCGCCCTTATGACCACACTAAATGTCATATATCAAGACAAATATATCTCTAGGGAGGAATTTAGAGACTTCCTCACCCTGCTTTATCCGTTCGCACCACACTTTAGCGAGGAGATGAATGAGAGATTATCCCTTGGAGATATGTTGTGCAAATCATCATGGCCTACTCTTCGAGTGGACAATAGCGAGAAGAAAGTCAATCTCCCTGTGCAAGTGAATGGCAAAATGCGTGGGCTGGTGATTATCAAGGAAAACGCCACGCAAGAAGAGGCGATGAGCGCTCTACTGGGTGATGAGAAAATCAAGTCATTCATCACAGGTGATGTGAAGAAAGTAATATTCGTCCCAAATAAGATAATCAATATCATAGTGTAAGGGGAGGAGGTCAAAGATATGGCAGAGCAACCAAAATCCTTTGAAAATTTTGAAGATGAGCAGAAAGACATTGTGATGTTTTATAACGTTGATGACGAAACATTAAATAGTATCTCACTAGATAACAAAGAAATAGTGGACATTCTCACTGATACTCTGCTAAGCCATGTCACTGGATTCCCTAAACGGCTGTCCAAAATAAAGGATATGAAATATGACTTTTCTCCACTTCGTCCTATAGACGATAGTGATAATAAAGCATATGAGACATATATAGATTGTGCAGATATAGACGGCTTTCTATATCCCCGCTCTATCTTTACTGGCAAAATAGATTATTCTATGTCTAACCAGTGCATAAGTTTTATGCTAAAAGACGAGTATAGGAATATAAGTGATACCTATGGGCATATAGACACATATCCCAAGGAATACTTTTCACATGGCAAGGTGCCGTCCTTTGATGATTTCGTAGTGAGAAAGCGCATAGTCATATCCTCGGACAAAATGCTAAAAGTAGTCATTGCCAATTGTCAAGGGCATAAATTCATCACCGATGGAGTGGGAGTGGAGAGCATTGTAGATTTTGACGAAAAAATGATGGAAAATGTCTCCATTGAGGTTTATGATAAAAGCATTGGTAGAGACTTTGCCTTTCACAAGACGACTATCAACTTTGATGAAAGTCGCATATACTTCGTCAAGAGGTATTTTGTGAAAGATAATGGAGCAAAGTTTTCTCTTCCCACTGATTATGATTTTTCCTTTTCAATAGATATATCTATGCTACATGATATTATCCCTTTTTCTAATGAGTATCCCATGGACAACCTCTCGCCTCTGGCTGTTTCAAAGAACTTTTGCAAGATGTTTTCTGTCGATTGGCGGGGGATAGAACTTAGGAAGTATAAAGAGAAAGAGCAGTTGAAAGAAATAAATATCAATAAAGATAGTGGGAAGGCAGAGTTTGAGTATCAAATGTATATAGATAATGGCGATGACAAGGCAAAGTGGCGTAGCATGGTCAGATTTGACTCAAATGATTTGAAACTATATTCCCCACTTAATGATGGTGGCGGAGCGTTTTTGAACAAATTGATGCTTTTAAGACAGACAAAGAAGTCACTTATAGGCATATTAAGCAAATATGGTATTGAATACAAGGACGAGAAAGTAAAGAAAAATTTGGGATAGAGGGAAAGCATGAAACTAGAACTATTGTCTCCCGCTGGAGATATGGAAAAACTAAAGACAGCAGTGTATTTTGGTGCAGATGCTGTGTATTTTAGTGGCAAAAATTTTGGACTGAGGGCATTTGCTGGCAATTTCGATAGAGATGAGATTGTAGAGGCTGTGTCTTTTTGTCATGCCCACGATGTAAAGGCATACGTCACTGTCAATATTGTCGCTCATAACAAGGATTTTGTTGGACTAGAAGAATATCTAACATTTTTGTATCAATCTAGAATAGATGCCATCATTGTCAGCGATATAGGCATTATAGATGTTGCAAGAAGAGTGGTGCCGCACCTAGATATTCATGTCTCTACGCAAGCCAATGTGACCAATAAGTATTCTGCCAAGGCTTTCTGTGATATGGGAGTGAAGAGAATAGTGCTGGCTAGGGAACTCAGTATAACGGAAATAAAGGAGATAAGAGATTTTTTGGGGAAAGATGTGGAACTGGAGGCTTTTGTGCATGGAGCCATGTGCATCAGTTATTCTGGCAGATGCCTGCTGAGCAACTATCTATCTCACAGGGATAGCAATAAGGGAGCATGCGTGCAGGCGTGCAGATGGGCATACACCATCACGCCCAAAGATAGCCTAGAAGCACTCCCCATTGAAGAGGACAGCAGAGGGACATATATACTCAATAGCAAGGACCTCAATATGATAGAGCACCTAGAGGAACTGAGAGATGCTGGTGTGGTGAGTTTTAAGATAGAGGGGCGTATGAAGTCTCCCTATTATGTCGCCACTGTCACCAATGCATACAGGAGAGCGCTAGATAGCCTGCAGAGAGGGGAGAGTGTGAGTGAAGAACTGGTCGCAGAACTAGACAAAGCCAGTCATAGAAGATACACCACTGGATTTAATTTCAAGGACAGAAAAGAAGAAGAGAGCGAATACATCGCCTCGTCCATGCCCGTCCAGTCGCACGAATTTATGGCCATTTGCCTAAAGGCCGCCTCTTGTGGCAAGGTGCTTGTCGAGCAGAGGAATAGATTTGAAGTGGGAGATACACTCGAGGTGCTGTCTCCAACGGATACTTTCAATCGAGAACTTAAAGTGGAGTGTATGACAGATGAGGAGGGGACTCCTGTCAGTGACGCTCGCATTGTTCAGCAAAGATTGTATCTGGCTACATCTCTTCCACTTCATGCTGGAGATATATTGAGGAAGAAAATATAGATATTCAGCCACAATTTGTAAAAAATTTGTGGCTGTTTGTGTTTTATTATGATATAATCTGCATAATTAAGGGGATTTTTCGTCAAGGCAATGGACAAGGATAACATTCACGCAGGGCATAGAGCGAGACTAAGACAGCAGATGCGAGAGGCGGATATGAGCAAGATGCCAGAACACATGGTGCTGGAATATATGCTGTCCTTTGCCCTGCCATATAAGGACGTCAATCCCATATCGCATGCGTTGATAAATAAATTCGGCAATCTGTCCGCTGTGCTTGATGCCAGCATGGCAGACCTAAAGAGTGTGGACGGCATAAGTGACGTCTCCGCCCATTATCTCAAGATGTGCGCCTCTCTCCCTAGGATAGTCAGCCTCAGTCGTGGGAAGCAGAAGATAAAGTCAGTCACCAACATGGCTCAATCGGTGGATTTTTTGAGGGAACATATCGCTATTACAGATAAAGAGGAATTTTATTACATAACCACAGACACTCAATACAATATCCTCAAGTTCGAGTCTCTCGGCTACGGCTCCGCCTATGATGCACATGTGGATATTAGAGAATTGGTGAGGAAACTGAGCGAGCCTACTACCAGCAATGTCCTCATCTGCCACACTCACCCACATGGCAACCCTATCCCCTCCAAAGATGACATATCCTTCACTAGAGCACTCAATAATGCACTCTCTAGCATAGGGATAAAACTTTCTGATCATGTGGTTTTGGCACCGAGTGGGATATATTCCTTCTTTAGAGAAGGTTTGCTGCAAAAATTGTGATAGAAAAAACACCAAGGAAAATTCCTTGGTGTTTTGTGTGATTATAATGCTGTCTATGAACTAAGTGCGCCAGAGTCTATAGGATCAATCTTCAGCCAACCAGTGATGCTTTCTGCGACACCAGGGAAGAATGAGATGATGATGACAGCGGCACATACTACGAGGACAACGAGTTTGAGAATGTCAGACTTATCCCACACAGCGCTGAGGCCTACCACAGTCATGAGACACAGTGGGGCATAAGTGCCGATGTAGTTGATGATGGTGGCAATGGTCTGGTTGTCTCCGATGAATCCAAGATATCTGTTGAGAATGAGGACAGCATATCTCACCACCATTATTATAGCGATAAGTTTGCCCAGCCCCTCTAGTATATCTTTGATGCTAGTATTCTTTTCACCCATAATCACGACCCTCCTTATTAAGATTTGCTACATAAATGGTAGCACTTTTTGTTTGAAAATGTCAACTTGTTTTTTTATAATATATTTTTTTGTGGCGAAAAATGTGAATTTTTCGTTTGGAATAACTATAAAATTTTGATAAAATATCACTAGATTATAGGAGGGGAAAAAATGAACGATTGTATTTTTTGCAAAATAATAGCGGGGGAAGTCCCTTGTTATAAAATATATGAAGATGACTACACTCTCGCCTTTTTAGATGTGGCAGGAGACGCATTTGGGCATACACTGGTGGTGCCTAAAGAGCATTGTGAGAATATCCTTGACGCCAGCGATGAGTGTATATCTCATGTCATGAGTGCGGTGAGGAAAATATCCACACACTTCGTGGATAATTGCGACATAACTGGAGTGAGAGTGATCTCTAACTGCAAGGAGAGTGCCGGTCAGTCTGTCATGCACTTGCACTTCCACATCTATCCTATGGGCCAAGATGTGGACTGCGATTTGGACAAGCAGAGAGATATGCTAAGACTATAACAAAATATTAGTCAAGATTAGACAATAATAGTGGGATAAAGGCTTTTTTCGCATTAGTCATTCCCGCTTTTTTTATTATACTCTTTGTAGACTATCCACAAGGAGAAAATCATGCAAAAAGTCACATCTCATTCAAAATATTTACTTAGCACACTCAAATACATAGGATATTTTGCCCTTTTCTATATTCTATCCAAGGCAAGAATCCTTGGCAAAATATCTCCAGCATTCTTTGGGGCATATCTTGCCATTATATTCATGGGTGAAAACATTTTCTATACTTCGCTTAGTTTCCTCTCTGCTACCACACTCTGTGATGCCAGCACATATTCCATCGTCTTTGCCTTATCTTGTGTGGCTATAGGGGCTGTCATAGCGAGAATATATAGGAAGAGGTCTTTCCCTCTTTGGCTTAAAGGGATATATACACTCATGACTGGTCTAGTGTATGTGTATTTCAATATCTTTTCTCTAGAACTATTATACATATCCTTGATTGATACACTTCTCAACTCCATAGTAGCCATCTCTCTTTCTATGGCTATCAAAACCACTATACACAGACACTTCAGTCTATCACTCAATGCCGATGAGGCTTTTTGCCTATGCCTTGTCCTTGCAGTCATTTTCTGTGGGGTGCAATCTGTCAATGTATTTACTTTTGACATAGTGAGACTTACGGGCTTTAGTATAGTTTTGCTGTCCACGCTTTTACCCTCGTCCATGCTACTTCTTCCCAGTATATCTATGGGAGTGGGCGCTTTCCTCTGCGGTGGAAGCATGGAGTATCTCGCCATTTTCTGCATAAGTAGCAGTGTCTGTATGCTATTTAAGTCGCAGAGCAGACTTTTCGTCTCTTTATCCATACTTGTGGTGGACGTGTCTCTTGGACTGGTTGGTGGACTCCATTCTCTATATAGCCTTATCTCATTTATCCCCACACTTATTTGCGCCTGCGTCTTTCTCATTATCCCCAAATCACTTCTTGCTAGACTGCAATCTCTGCTTTATGCCGACAGGCACAGCCTATCTCTTAAAAACATTCTCAATCATAGTCGAGCCAAGACCAGCAGAAGACTACTTTATACCGCCGAAGTTTTTTATGAAATGGACAAGTGTTTTAGAAAGTTGGTGAAAGGAAGCCTTGATCCTCAGAGTGCCAAGGGAATGCTGTGCGGGGAAATAATTAGAGAGAACTGCGAGACTTGTCATATGAAAAATAGGTGTATGAAGAATTTCACCATGGAGCATAAGAAGATTATTCAGCACCTAGTAGATGTGGGATTTGAAAAGGGGAAAATAACTCTCGTGGACCTCAATAGTTATCTCACCAGTAGATGTGTCAAACTCAATTCTCTCATTTCCTCTATCAATTCTCTTTTAAGTGATTATCATGGCTATTGCAAGATGAATAGAGAACTGGATAATAGCAAGATATTGGTGGCGGAGCAACTCAAGGGCATATCTCACGTCCTGCAATCACTCTCGCAGGATACAAGAGAGGAGACGAGTATGGATCATAAAATGGAGAAAAAGATAATGGAGAATCTCACCTATCATGACATAGTTCCCAGCGAGGTGGTGTGCTTTGACAATAACGAGGAGACCATGCGTGTAGCCATGGAGATGAGGCGGGTGGACTATGACAACGACAAGATAGAGAAAGTATTGTCCAGTAGCATGAATCAAAAAATGGTGCTAGACGAGATATTGGAGGAAGGCTCTGAGAGGTTGTATCTGCAGTATAGGACTGCACCTACATTCGATATAGCGGTGGGCGTGGCTATGGAGAAAAAGGCGGGGAGTAGTGATAGTGGAGACACTCATTCCATGCTAAAACTAGGCGATGATAAGTTCATGCTGGCGCTTTGTGACGGAATGGGTAGTGGGAGCAGGGCGCAAGAAAAGAGCGAGACTTCTATCAATATTATTGAAAATTTCTACAAAGCGGGGTATGACGATGAGACCATCATATCTAGTGTCAACAAACTGCTTACTCTCACTAGTGAGAATGTCTTTTCCGCCATGGATATAAGTGTGGTAGACCTCAAAAATGGAGAGGTGGACTTCATCAAGCAAGGAGCCACTACGGGATTTATCAAGAGTGGAGAAGATGTCCACAGGATAGAGAGCAGGTCACTTCCCCTAGGCATTGTAAGTGACGTAAAGCCCAGACTAGTCAAGACAGTGCTGTCTCCTGACGATGAGGTCATCATGATGACAGATGGTGTGATAGATGCAGTGGGCGAGGATAACATGCTGAGGATAATCCACTCCATATCTTCCACCAATCCACAAGAGATAGCGGACGAACTGCTCCAAAAAGCGCTCTCTACTCAAAAGGCATATCCTCAAGATGATATGACGGTTATAGTTGGTAGAATTTTTTATAATGCCAGTTAAAAAATAAAAAAAAAGTAGAAAAAATTTATTTTTTTCGCAAAAATTCGTCATTTTTCTTGAAAAATAATGAAATTTGTGTATAATACAATTACGATGGAAAAAGAAGTTTTAGAATATATCAAGCAAAACAAATTGATAGATAGTGGTGATGTAGTGGGCGTGGCTGTCAGCGGTGGAGCCGACTCCATGTGTCTGTTGCACTTTCTGCACTCTCACAGCGAGGAACTGGATATAAGTGTGGTAGCAATTACTGTGGACCACATGCTGAGAGGGGAGAACTCCCTAGGTGATGCATTGTTTGTGAGAGATTTTTGCAGAGAGAGGGGGATTGCTTGCTACAAATATAGCGTAGACTGCAGAGGGATAGCAGATGAGGGCGGACTGAGCATAGAGGAAAGTGCTAGAATAGGCAGATATGGCATTTTCAACAAACTGCTTGACGACAACAAGGTGGACAAGGTGGCTCTCGCTCATCACCTCAGTGACCAAGCCGAGACTATCCTCATGCATATACTAAGAGGCGCAGGGCTCAATGGTGCTGTGGGCATGGAGCCTAAGCGTGGACAATATATCCGCCCACTCCTTGCAGTGACCAAAGACGACATCATAAGATATTGCAGTATGGAAGATGTGGAATATGTCGATGACGAGACCAATAGAGACGACTCTTTTAATAGGAATTTCCTCAGGCTCAATGTCATGCCTCTTCTCAAGAAAAGATGGGAGAATGTGGAGCAGAATCTCGCTAGTTTCGGTGAAATGGCGAAAGAGGACAATGCTTTCATCCTCTCCCAAGTCAGCCACAATGGTGTCATATATGGAGAGGGTGTGGTGAGAATTCCCGCATTATACATGAACTATGCCCCCAGCATAAGCAGTAGAATAATTTTTGAGTGCCTTGACAGAATAGGTATGCGCAAAGACATAGAGAGGAAGCATATCGACCTTATCCGCTGCCTTTCTGTGCAGAACAATGGCAAGAAGATAACTCTGCCCAATAGACTTGTAGCGCAAAAGGAATATGACTACATCACTTTGTTCAAAAAAGAAGAAAAAAAAGAAGCCACTGCTCCATTTAAGATAGGCAAAGTGGACTTTTTGGATAGCAAAATATTGGTTGAAGAGGCAGAAAGTGTGCAGATTCAAGCAGATAAACTTTACCTCGATGCCGACAAGGTGCCAGAGGGTGCTATTTGGCGAGTGAGACAGACAGGGGATATGTTCACCAAATTCGGTGGCGGGAGCAAGAGTCTCAAAGACTACTTCATAGATGTCAAGGTGCCAGTGAGACTGAGGAGTCAGCTTCCTGTGCTTGCCAGCGGAAATGAAGTGTATTGCATAGCAGGACTAGAGATAAGCGACAAGGTCAAGGTGACAGATTCTACTAGCCATATCGTTAGTGTCAGTCTAGACTAATATCAATAATATATTCGTCAGTCCAATCTATCATTCATCTCGCCCATAGTCTTTATGAGTTCTAGAGATTTCGTGGTGAGGAGTGGGTTCTGCGCCATGTTATCCGCAGTGCCTATCATGACAAGATATCTTATCATTTCTTTTCCACAAGAAATTTTGTCATATTCACTTCTTAGTTTTTTCAAAAACACCTCATCAAGCAGGGTGTTTTTTTCGTCCATTGAATCTAGGGTGAGAGAAATGAATATATCATGGTCCAGTATTAGCCTAGACATAATCTCTTGCTCAGTAGATGAAAAATTAAGACAAGGTAGCACTCTTCTCGCTATCTTTTCGCTCGCTATATTATGCCCCTTGAATTTGTCTACTTCCTTTTGATGAAAAGGAGAAAACTCTCTGTATTTACATTCTGGCTTGCCTAAATCGTGCAAAAACATGATGTAGGAGAGCATTCTCCTCTTGTCATGAGGCAGAGTAGAGGATAATTTATTTATCTCTTCCACACTTTTGAGAATGTGATGAATGCAGTCATATATGTGCCAAGGGTTGTCCTGAGGGGTGAGACGGCAATCTTCCACTTCTGGAATGATGCCGAGAATATAGTCTCTAAACTCTTTCTCATCATATGCATTGAAAAAGTCTTCTGTCACATCACTAGATAATAATATCTCGTCCAATCTCTGTATGTAGTCTATCATAAGTATATTATACACATTACAAAATGTGTAATCAACTAAACAATTACTTTTTGTAATTAAAAATGATGGGACAACAATTGGGAATGCCTAAAAATGGGGCATCGCTTGAAGAGGGCAAGCCATAGGCTTTGTTGTCATAGAAAAAAAGCAGAGTATTAGACTAACCCGTAGGGTTAAAACCCACTTCTTTTTTTATTGCAAGAAAGTGTAGAAAGATAGCATAGAAAGATAAATATTTTTTAAGGAGATGTTAATGAACAAATTACTATATATAAAAAAAATTCAGCTTTCAGAAACTTCTGTTGCTGTCGATTTTAATACAAATGAAAAAGTTAAAACTAAAATTAGTTTTGACGACAATACAATAAATTCTTGTGGAGTGATTTTAGCAGATTATTTGATTAAGTATATAAAAAATGGTGGAGATATAAACAATCTCACACCAGAAAAAATTTTAAGAAAATGAATTAATCTCTGTTTATATCTAAAATAATACCACTATATTTTATTTTGTCAACACTATATGAAAAACTATCTCCAATTTTTTTATTTAATACAGCTTTTGCTAGTGGAGAATCTTCTGAAAGAGTGCCATTATTAGGTGATGAGGAATAATTTGTATTTTCTTTATATTTATATCTTTTTCCGTGCCTTGAAGTTGCCCCTGTCCACGATGGTTCATAATTCTTAAATATAGGCATTATTTTATAGGATATTTTATCACCATCTAAAAGAGCTGTGAAACAATCACCAATAGATAAATGATAATTTATTTTATCTAACAATTCGTAATATTTGTTAATAGCAATATTTTTGTCAATTATTAAACTATCATTATTTTTTCTAAATTTATGTGTTAGGTTTTTTCTATCTATAGCAATATAGTATAAATCTGTTATTTCAGATACAATATATACCTCACCATAAACTTTATTATTATCTATCCAAACACGATAAAATTTATCTCTGAGATTGAAATTATTTTCCATAAATACCCCTGAAAAACGCTTCTGTCACATCACTAGATAATAATATCTCGTCCAATCTTTCTACACAATTCGTCATGAGTATATTATACCCAATGCTAGACAGATTATCAAGTAAAAAAGTCTCTGTATATCACAGAGACTTTTCCTTTATTGTTCTTCTTGTTGTGCTTTCCCATACGAAGCAAAATTAGATGAAGTAGAAACTGGAATTGCTGGAGAATCTTCTTTCTATGATATGCACGAAGAAGTGTATGCACAAACTTATATTTGTACTAAATGTGGTCATTTTGAATTTTTTAATCCAGAATTAGCAAAACTCGTTCTCGAAGAAAGAGAAAAATGTGCTAAAATCCAAAAGGAAATTGATAATTTTGACAAGCAAATTTCAGATAAAAATAATGAAATAAAAAATGTTGAACAACAAATCGATTCAATTAAAGAGCAACTTAAAAATATAGACATAACAATCAGACAAAGCAATGAATTGAAAGCTAAACAACAAGATTTGTCGAATAAGTTAAAAGCATTAAAAGCTGATAGCCAAGAATTGATTAAACAACAAAACAATCTTAAGCGCGAATTAGAAGCATAAAAAATAATCACCAGAGTTTATTCTTTGGTGATTTTTTTATAATAAAAAAGGTGAACTTTTTATTAGTCGACCTTATTTTTTATCCAGTTCCCATGTTCATCTCTTTGCAGATGTATCCAGTTTAGATGAGATGGATTTTCTATCTTTGGTCGTTCAAAATTAATAACAAATCCAAAGAAGTCCCATAAATAGAAATACGAAACAAATCCTAACGGCTGTTTCGTATGAGTTTTATTTGGCGGAAATCTTGGCATACGAGTTCACGGTAAAATTTTATAATATTTATTCAATATTTTTTATTAAATCTAAATTATTGCTAGTTAATGCGTCAAGATTTTTTGTTATTTTTTCAATGTCCCAATTCCACCATTGTATTTTAAGCAAGTGTTTTATAATATCATCACTAAATCTTTTCTTTTTTACTTCACAGGGATTCCCAACTGCTATTGTATATGGTGGTATATCTTTTGCAACTACTGAGTTTGCTCCTATGATTGCACCATCTCCAATATGGACTCCTGGGAGAATGGTTACATTTTGACCAATCCAAACATCATTTCCAATAACCGTATCTCCTTTGTATGGAGTATCTTTTAATGATTGTGCTTTCTGCCAATCTTCTCCAAAAATATTAAATGGGTATGAAGTCGCACTATTCATTTTGTGGTTTGCACCATTCATCACAATTTCAATACCAGATGCAATTTGACAAAATTTACCTATAATAAGTTTGTCCCCAATAAAATCATAAAAATGGGTAATATGTTTTTCAAAATCTTGTGGGTTATCTTTATCTTCGTAATATGTGTAATCACCAATTATAACATTTAGATTTTTAATAACATTTTTAACATAACAAATGCTAGGAATATTTGAGTTCGGTATTATTTTATTTTTATCTGGTATCATATTTACCTCCACCTAAGATATTTGTATTATAACATATTTTTTCTTGTTTTGACATTACTTTGATTAAAATTATAAAAAAACTGACAAGAGTGTTCTTATCAGTTTCGAATGGCGGAAATTTTGAAATACGAGTTCGCGGTAAAATTTTAGAAATAATTTTCAAATTCTGAATACAAACAATAGTGTAATATGTTATAATGCTATTGCTTAATTATGCAAAAGGAAGTGGAATTATGAACGAATACATAAACTTAAATTTGGATAATATTGAAGATGAGCATATTTGTTGTGCTATTGGAGACCCAAAACATCAAGAAGGTGTAAATGCTAAAAAAGAATGGATAAAAAGCAAATTGAACGATGGTCATGTTTTTCGCAAATTAAATGCTCGTGGAAAAATATTTATTGAATATGAGCCAATAGAAACTGCTTGGGCTCCTGTTTTGGGTAAAAACTATGAATATATTTATTGTTTGTGGGTTGCTGGAAGTTTTAAGGGAAAAGGAATTGCGAAAGAATTACTTGAATATGCAATAAACGATGCCAAATCAAAGAAAATGAGTGGACTTTGCACTATTGTAGCAAAAAAGAAAAAACC
>CAMYXB010000009.1 GCA_947303145.1 uncultured Clostridia bacterium
CTACTAATAACGCAAGTGACTGCTCTGGCGTGATTGCCCACAGCGAAGTCGAGATAACTCTTGCTACCATCGCTATATGCTGGCGATATGACATCTATTATCTCTGCCTTATCATCTGCTCTGACGTTGCTATCAAAGATGTCCATTGGGACATAAGTATTGTATGTCTCGGAAGATTGGTCAGTGTCAAGATAATAGAAAGTATTGCCTATCCTATAGAAAGACAGGTCTTGTTCATGCCAAGTCTGTGTGGCATCTGGGACATAGAGTGTGGCGGACTTCTTGACTATATTCACACTGACATCGATAGATGTGGCCTCGAGATAGTTGACTGTATCTCCGCCAACTACGGTCTCTCCGCCATTCTTGTAGCCGAATATGTGTAGCATACCTATCTGCATGAATTCTATGCTGACTACTGCACAACCTATGGTGACATCTATGCCACTATTTGAGATGGTTTGAGTAAAGGTAGAGGCATTTAAGATGTTGACCACGCAACTTGGCACGCCAGAATATTCATCTAGATGGGTGTTGTTGCTGGTGACCTTGTTAAGCCCGACATAAAGTCCATAAGTATCGACATCAAGGTCCACGCCACCAGTGATGAGGAATGTAGAAGTGGAGTTGTAGGTGATGTTTCCATCAAGACCTATGATAGGATTGCTGGAAGTAATCTCTCTGAACGTCTCGCCACTTAGGACATATATCCTGACAGGGACATTTTGCTTGCGGTTGTAAGGTCTGAAGTCATTAGGACTGCCCACATTCATATCTGTGACGGAATTGTAGTCCTGATAACCATGTGCATTATTACTAGGAGTGAAAGAAATCTTGGCCTGATAGGCGCTGTCGTGAATCTCTGTGTATTCCACTATAGCGAAAGAATAATTCAAACTAACTAGTCTAGAATCGCCTACATTGATGTATCTGGTGAGGTCATATAGAGATTCTGTGGAGGACATATAACTGGTGATGTATGTCTCATATATGCCGAGATAATTGTCCTCTCTCTTCTCTTGAAGCACTCTGCCAGAGGACCCGCCAAACTCGGCTATGTCTCCCTGTCCACTGCCAAATATAAATCTGCCGGTGCCCTTGGGAGCGGTGGCATTCTGTGGTGAACATAGCACTATGAGCACTGCTGTCTTATCACTGCTGTCTCCCTGTGTGCCAATGTGTAGTGGGATGGCCACATAAGTAATATCAGCAGAAAGTATGGAGAATGTCTGCTCATTATTGGTGGTGGTTATCTCATAATTCCTGCTATCTAGCACGAAGTTGACCTTGTAATCACCCGCCATCTTAGGATAATCGCTATCGCTGTCTATCTTGACGTAAGCGGAACTGCCTGAAGTCTTGTAGTAGTATTCCTGATGATAGACCTCTCTGTCACTTTCCATAAGTGCAGTAGCAGGGATTATGGCAGGTGTATGCACTGCGCCGTCATAAGTGAATGTATTGACACTGAGACTCTGTAGAGCTAGTCCACTCTTGTCTATCCTAAAGAATGCTGTGTGATAGACAGGAATGGTGTAGTTGCCACTATGATTGCCAGCAAGACCTATGGTCACCTCATAAGGAATGACGCTTGTTCCAGAGAGATTGACATTCCTCTCTTGGAAGTTGTATTCATCTACATGATTGACTCCGCTCCCTGTCCAAGTGTAGGTAGGGAAAACATTGTCCTTCAAGCCATCTCTAGCACAAATATCTTCTGCGTGTATCACGACTGAGAATGAGATAGGCGAAGCGGTGTATGTCTTGGCATCGAAAGCGGTGCTGGACAAAATATCGTCACTAGACTCATAGTAGAGAGCAATCTCCTTAGGTGTAATGGACCAATTTTTGCTAAGTGTGGCACCGTCTAGGTTATAACTATCCTTATTGGCACCACCGAGTTCCACTGTGGCGGTGTATGTGCCCACATCAATAGGGGCATCACCACTATAAATATTGGTGTTGTCTCCAGGATTGAAACGAGCATTGGAGCCAGATGAGTGAACGTCTCGTCTAACAGTGACCACGAGATACACCTCGTCTCCTGCATACAAGCCACTGGCCACTATAGACGGCTTGATGTAAATATAACTGCCGTTATATATACCTGTATTGGCATATAATCCCACATTCTCCCAATTGACTGAGAGAGGAGATGACACTACTTGCCACTCCAGTCTGCTAGACGCACCCTCTGTGACACGATAGTTGTGTGCTCTGTCACCTCTCAGCGAGATGACTCTGGCTATGTGATAGCCGTCTCTTGCCACATTGTCAGTGACTCCGTCTTGTGCGGTGACCTTGTCTCTGTCTGTGTCTATTATATCACTGGCTTTTATTGTAGCGGTGATGGTGATGTATCCGCCTCTATAGATTGCGTTGTAGACAACAGATATGTCCACTATCTCGTCTCCTGCATCACTCCAAGTGAAGCCCACTTCCTTAGGGGTGATGGTCCATATGCCATAAATGGACAACTTGTAGTCTATATCAGAGACTAGTTCATAGTTGCCTGATATGCTGGATATGGGATCCTCAATAGTGAGTGACTCAATCTCATACTGACCGGCATCTATGCAGGAAGTAAATGATGTAAGGAAGCTCACATCTCCAGTGGCTGGGTGAGTGTATTTGATGGTAGGGTGAAGGATAAGGCCTGTGACAGATGCTGTGACACCCTTGTAGTGAGTCTCACCATTATACACGAATCCTGTGGACGAATTGGACGTGAATATGACGTCCACCTTGGCAGGAAGTATCTCGTAGGAATATATCCTCTCTGTATCGAAGGTGTAGTTGGCGCTATTGGTGCCAGCGATGGATATAACTCTTACCTCGAACTTGCCAGCATATATTTGTCCGTCCTTTCTCACAAGTCCATTGACGAACTCTGCACTGGAGCCCCATTCTCTAGACTGCCATGTGCCTATGGACACATTGTCGCCTGTGCAAATGGTGGCTGACCTAATGCTAAGTGAAGGCTGTATAGTATTGGAGCCATTGTATGTCACTTGAGTAGGACTGATGATGATGTCCACCATTTTGGGCTTGATGTGGAAGAATTTGAAGGAATTTTCCTCTTTGAGCGAATATTGAGATGTGATGGGGTCGGCGATGCTGGCTATGGCTATGTAGTAGCCCGCTCTTATGCAATCGGCTGGTGACGAGATAATCTCGGCATAAGCCCAATCTTCAGGCAAGTCACCTAGGAACGTGGCACTATACTTATACACGCAGTTAAGTGATTTGTCGTAAATCTGTGTATTCCCTTGGTCATCTGTATAAGTGATGGTGCCCTTAATGGCAGGCTCAAAGTAGTGATATGACTTGTCATAAGTGGTGATGGCCATATCTGCATCACTCTCGAATGCACCCTTTTGCGACCAATCGATGAGGGCGTTGGCCTTGTCTATGAACCAGAGCGTGTCTGAATTGATTATGGTGTAGTTCGCACTACTAAGAGTGAGGGCAGATGCCATGTATGCACCATTCTTCACTGCTACTCTAGTGTAGTTGAGGCTGGCGAGGTCCACAGAAGATGGAGGGGAATCTATGATGCTCCCACTATACGTGGAGGCTATAATCATGCCATAGAAGGAATCAATCAACCTGCTTCCGTCACCATTCACTGCATAGGCCTCAATAGCCTTGGGTTGACCGGTGAAGTAGAAGTGGATATATCCGTCTCTACCTATCTCGTAGTCAGTCAATAGTGCCTTGGTCTCCCACTTGATATTCACCTTCTTAGGAGAAATGCTCCAACTCAATGTATATCTATTGGAAGTATTGCCCAGTTCGTCCTCGAATAGATAGTTGATATTGCTAAGTGCGATGACTGAGTTGTATGAGCCGGCATCTAGTTGAATATTGTTGGACAAAGTATAGTCGCTCCCAGCCCTTAGATAACTATCACTACCTTTGGCAATCCTGACCTTTATCTCCTGCATCTTCTCGTTGTAGACGAAGCCACTCGCATCGCCATAGTCTGCAGAGATGTCGCTAGAAGTGATATGTTTAGGATTTATCTTCCAAGTGATGCCCCACATGGAGTCATCGGATATGGTGTAGTTGGCCTTGGCAGAAGATTGCCCAGACAACTCTATGCTGGCCACCCTCATGGTGTAGCAGTATGAATTGCTGGAATTGTTAATGAGGAATGTGTCAATATCGCTGTAGTTGAAGCGGATATTGTCGTTGCTATCCTTGTAAGAGGTGATGTATGCTGTCTGTTGAGCAAATGACGAGCCGTCTGTCAATGTGGCGGTGCCATAGTCTGTGGTCCTGACTGCATAGATGTAGACTGTAATCCTCATCAAATCATAAGAAGAGAATCCTATGCCACTTATGCCATAGAACGTGGGCAAGAAGTATTGTGAGACGCCCTCCACATAATCTGTGGTGAACACGTCCTTGTAATATACTCCCTCTAGCTCATAATACTTGCCATAGAATGGAACACTCCACTGCTGAGTATTCTCATATACCTTGCCATCTGGCTCCAACTTCAGTGTTTCTCTGACAGAATCGGTATCAAAGAGGCTTCCGCTATTGGCCTCCCAATCTATCCCTATATATGCTTGAGTGATGTCGAAGTCCAGTCTGCACTCTCTAGTGTTGTGAGTAGCATGGTGAGAGGACAGGACATATCTATCACTGCCAGAGGCATCATTGTCCACTTTTATGATGACACGAACGGCGTATGCGCCCACATTCTTTATATCAATGCCGTCATAGGACCCACTGGTCTGTGAGATGATGCCATTGAAATCCACTCTATAAGACATATCTCTAGAATAAAGTGGGCTGTCGGACAATTCTCCACTAGCTTTCTTAGAATAGAACTGCACAATGAACTCAAAAGACACTTCATCACCTGAGACGAGATTCTCGATTCTCTTTATGGTGAAATACTTGGTCAATCCGTCATAGGTGGCGGAAAGTCTCTCACTTCCATCCCTCGCCTCATCGTCTATGACGAAAGATGAGTTGGGGTCGAAGATGATGTATATAGGTCTCTTGCTGATGGACCAATTCCACGTCCCGCCTTGAGAAATGATATAGTTGCTATTGTCTATCTCGCAAGTGGAGGTGTAATTGCCCACACTGGTGTATACGTTGCCAGTGTATGTAGGAGATAGCAAATTGCTTAGTTTGGCATAATATGTGTCTTTGTTGTCATCATACACACTCTCGAAGTCTGGGCTCGCCAGTTGATACTCTGGGTCGGAGGAGATGTCTATTATAAGAGTGTGCTCAAGTCCGTCATAAACGATGGACTCATTCAAAGACAGGCTCTGGTAATTATCTTGTCTTACCCAAATGAGTTTGATATTCTTGGCTGTAATATCCCAAGTGGTGGAGTGTGAGGTGGGCAGTGTGTAATAATCACTATCTCCACCAGATATACTCACCACTTCTACATAATATGTAGAGGCGTTGATAAAAACGTTGCTCAATAGTATATCTCCAGCAAAGGCCTCTATCCTAGATCCACTGCTGTTGATATATTTATATGCTGTATTGAACTGGACGTCACTATATCCATCGATAATGCCACTATATGAAGGTAGAATGTAGTGTTGATAGCCATCATAAGTGTAGGAATAACTAGGATCTATCTCGCTCTCTGTCGCTCCTGTGTGCCACATATCCCAAGATATGACTATCTCTCTTTGGACTATGGACCACTGGTGATTGAGTTCGCCCAGTCCGTCCCACTCGTAGTTGAGGTTGAGACCAGAGAAATCTACATAAGTGGTGTATGTGCCAATATCGGTCGCCCTGCTCCCCACAATGGATATGCCAGACTGGTCTACAGGTATATCCAGTCCACTGAATGTAGAAGAATAACTCTGCTCCTGTGCATTCCATTGGAAAGCATTCTCTTCTGGCCATACGATGGAGATAATCTTGGGCTCGATGACAAATCTATAATGGGACGTGGCCTCCTCTATGTAGTAGTTCTTCTCAATATCATTGTCCCTAATAGAAGCCACTGCCTCATAATACCACACTGTTCTCTCTAGTCTCCTAACGTCTGCCTTGGAGTTGTCGGTGAGGAAGAATATATTGTTTATCCTATTGCCCACAGTGGTGGCCATCTCATTGAGTCCGCTACCTGTGGCCTTATAGATGACTGCCGTGTAGTAGTTCCTGATATATGGCACAGAGTCATATTCCACTCCGTCCACGACATACTTGCCTGGAGTCCTAAGAATGTCTCCCACATATATAGCCCACTCAAGAGTGATGCCTGCCTTGCCTATGATAAATTCCATCTCATAGGAAAGTTCCACATTCTGAGTGTAATACAAATTCCTAGAATAGAAGTCTCTCTCCTCTTCGTCTTCGAATATCTCAAGTGTAAGAGGAAGATAGACCTCTCCAGAGAGGTAGAAGTATTCGCTATAATTATCTTCTGTGACATTCTCATTGTCTACTACATAATACTCGTAAGTAGGCACTATGCTTGCCACGACTAGATAATCTGAGGCATCTGTCATGACAGGGAAAAGATTGTGAAGTAAACTACTACTAAAGCCACCATCTAGCCAATCTTCTATGGAGTATTGTATACTGCCCACTTCTAATGAATACTCACCTGTGATGTCCTTGGTGTAGACTGTGAGGAGCATATCTAGGTTGCCCTCGATAGGAGTCCCGTCTGTAGTAGTCATGACGACACCCACGTAGTATCCATGCTCTCTATACTGGAAGTCGTCTACAATGGTGCGACTGGCGCCATCGTGGGCATAACTTATAGACCTGTCCTCATCTACGATATACACCTGCCATTGTCCAACGATGGCCTGTGTGCCTGTGATGGACCATGTCTTGCTCACATCTCCCTCTGGCATGACATAGTCTGGGTTGTAGACCTCATATAGAGAAGATGTAATGGTGGATATTACGTTGTATCCATTAGGGCGAGGCCTTGATGTGCCCTTCTCATCAGATGAGAAGTGTGTCTTGCTGACGAAAGAATCATTCGCATTGACCAAGGTGTAATAGATAGATGCTAGAGTATCTAGGCCAGATGCATAATAGGAGCAATCGTTGACCACCTTCACAGTCACCTCATCGGCCATGGCGACATTGCCAAATCTAGGGATAAGCACGTGACCTGTATTGACATTCTCACTCCTCTCATAAGAGGAAGAGTAAGACGATCTGGTATTGTCCATGGCATCGAACCAGTCCACAATCTCAAGCTCGAGTGGCACGATAATCCATCTCAAATGGGCGTCACGAATGATATAGTTGGGAGCCTTGCTACCATCAAGCTCCACAGAAAACTCATAGAAACTGCTCCCGTCTCTCACATTGCTATGAGTGGCGAGGTGCGTGCCGGAAAGATAGACGAACTCAAGTGTGTCTCCGTGCTCTAGGCCATTGTCT
The DNA here is from genome assembly GCA_947303145.1 of uncultured Clostridia bacterium. Taxonomy (GTDB): domain Bacteria; phylum Bacillota; class Clostridia; order Christensenellales; family UBA1242; genus UBA7862. Next base: position 7,399 of record CAMYXB010000009.1, read on the forward strand.
ATGACTTCGATATTGACATCATCAGTCTTTTCGCCATCAACATACACACGCATGGCGTCATATTCTTCGCCACTATAGATGAACATTGCGCTACTACCACGTCTAGGGGTGGAAGATGTGTAGTCGATGTCGATAACCTTCCTAGATATGGTGAACTTGATATAAGTATCATACGTGGTGGCGACGGTGTCTCCATTGAAGACTATCACTCTCACCCTGAACAGATATGTGCCAGCGAGCAACACTCTATCAAATCCGCTTTGGTCGAGCTCCTCGCTAGGAGAAGTCTTGTCTGTAGTAGAGTAATATGGGAACCATGAGCCAGAATTGTCATCAGTGTAGCCATAATAATCTTGACCTCCTGTCCACTTGAACCAACTTATGACATATGTATACTCTCTGTAGACATTGCCGACATTGGCTGTGAGTAGCACTTCTCTGCCATACGTGATGACATGGCTATCCTTGAGTGTGTATTCATTGCGTGTAGAAGTGTTGAGTTGCACACTTGTTAAGTCATAGTCTGCTCCACTATACACAGCCTCATCTTCACCCTTGTAGGACACTATGGTATTAAGTGCCACTGTAGGTGCGGACACGAGCCAGTAGGCATACACAGACTTAATGGAGTAATCTACTTGACTATAAAGGTCCAAAATCGTAGCGTGATAGTATCTATACACTTCTCTTCCCACTTCGGCTGTGCCGACATTGTTTAGATCATATGAAGAGCTGTCCTCAGATTTGATGAGGTGTAGGTCTGTTATATCACTGCCTACCTTCCTTCCTAAATAATCGCCATAAGTATTGCCATATTTTATCTTGATGACTACGTTGTCACGAGTGTTGTCTGGTGTAGTGCTGGCATAATTGAATGAGCCAAAGCTCTCCTTATATATGATGAAACTATACTCTCCGCCTAGTCTAATGGAGTGGGCGTATGTATTCCCGTCAATCACAGTAGGAGAGGAGATATATGAGACATAGGAATAATTGTGATTGGTGTTATGCTTATTGGATAATGAGTAATATGTCATCTGCTCGGCAAGATTCAATGTAGATGACACCACCATGACATCTGCTATGTCATAATCATCTTCCGTATGAGGAAGGAGAGATATTGCACTCGCTGTGGTGAGGGGTGCTTCTTGATAAACATAGCATCCTTTCTCTAGCTCCACCTCAGCAATGATGTGCAATGTCTGAGTGCTAGAAAGCGCCTTGATACTGATATATCCGCCATTTGCGCAATATATTCCGCCATGAGAGGACACATCGTTGCTCCTCATGCGAAGATTCTTGATAATAAGTGCACCCTCGGTGTATATTGTGCCGATATAAGTGACGTTGTTTTCTATAATGCTAGGATTGGCATCATTTTTGTCCAAAGTAATGGTGGTGGCACTCTCTGCATATATGGCGGAGCCCTTAGAGTAGGCTCTATTAGCGGAAATGTTGGAAGAAGATGAGAATGTAGCCGATTGCGCCAGATACACACCACCGCCCATACCACCACTTAGGGTGGAATTGTTCTGCACAGAGCCACTAACCATCTCCACACTGCCAGACGAGGCATAGATGCCGGCACCATTGATGGATATGCACTGAGTGATATTGACGCCACTTAGATATAGATTACCCTTCGAGTATATTCCGCCACCATAAACTGAGGTGTTCTTATTGTTGTTGCGAGTAATATCCACATTATACATGAATACAGAGGCATTCTCACCCACGCTTATCGCAGGAGCAGATGACTCGATGTTGCCACTACTGTAAAATTGACTAAAATCACTGGCAGTCATATCAATTCTTGCAAGTGAAGAATAGCCTGACACGAGAGATAATCCGCCATCAATAGTCAACCTATAAGTCGAACCTACAGACCTTTCTCCCACGATCAATTTATAACCATCTGCGACAGAGACGAGTGAGCCGTGGAAGTCATTCTCCCTCTTGAGAGTGACATTGCCCATATAATCCCATGTCTCGTTCTCACTTACCACGTATGTGCTCATCATATGCACTGTGCCGGAACTAAGAATGTATGGCAATATGTTCTGCATGGTGTCAATATCTGTAGCATTGACCTTCGCCTTGGCGTCATCTTCGCTATAATAGAATGCTCCGTTGAAATACACATCACGTGTGAACACTGTCTCTTCTATTATGAGCGTGGTTATGGCATATTGAGGCATCTTCTCATCTGGGGTAAATACTATGGTGAGATCATTTTTACCTATTCTCTTGAATGTGACTGTAGGTCCGCTCCAACTAAATGTGCCGGGCACCTTCATGGTCTTGTTCTCATCGGCGTATGCCTGACCACCCTCTAGAAGAAGGTCGCTGGAATTGTGCTGACCGATGCTGATATTGCCCACAATATTGGGTCTATCGAAATACAACTTGCTGGTATTGTTGTTGATTCTGATAACTCTGTAGTCGACAATAATATCGCCATTATTGTCTGTAATATAGTGTCCATTCTTTACGAATGTGAATATGACGAACAACTGACCGGAAATGGCAGTGGGGGCAGAGTCTTGCCAACCCACATTTGTGTCTCCATTCAGCATGCGCTCACGTATATCCTCGAAAGAATTGACTCTATCACCATAATAGTAGACGACATAGCCGTCGTCCTTTGTCACTTCGGCTCCACCAGACAGCATCTTGATGCTAATGGTGTGATTGGCACCATCGTATTCACCGACATAATCAGATGCAATGTAATAGAAGTTGTCACTGAGCACTTTGACAAACTTGATAACCTCAGCCTCATTGTCTACCACTATATCAGTGTCGTCCACATCACTAAATATCTTCTGGACAGATACGCCGGAATTGATGGTCTCGAATATATCACTCTTAGAGAATGTATGCCCTGCGTAATTGACTGCTATATCCACCTCAAGTAGAGATGTCATATCTGCGCTGATATGCACTCGACTATCCAAGGATAGTGCCTCAAAGAGCTGAATGGTGACACCGCTATTTAGATAAATATTGGCATTGGGTTCAGATTTCCCTTGAGCGTAATTATCCTTCACCACCACTTGACCGCCAAGATATAGACTACCCTTTTGCGTAGCGGTGTTGTCACTGTGGACATAGATAGCACCACCTGTGGGCGCAACTATGACATTGTCCACAATCTGTCCGCCATGAAGCACGAAGTGCGCACCACTATTGACATAGATAGCAGAGCCCTGTGAGGCAGAGTTGCCACTCAACAGCCCGCCATCTAATCTAGCACAACCTGAGTCGGCATAAATAGTGCCACCAAAATCGTGGTTATTGCCAGTGTAATTGCCACCCAATACCTGTAGATAGGAATTGCGCACAAATATAGCACCATAGGAATTAAATGTCGAAAGAGATGTCCCTTGATTGTAAGACATATCTACAGATGAGATGACTGCTTGAGAATCATCTAGATATATGGCACTGCCACTGAGGGCACTATTGCCTATTATGCTTCCGCCATAGACATTAAATAAAACTTGGCTATCCAAAATATGAGACTCAACTATGCTAGCCACATCAAATGTGATATTTTGATTGGATATTCTGCTATATATGCCACCGCCTATGCTGGCAGAGTTGTAAGATAGGACGCCATCATAGATATTGAGTGTGGATTTTACATCTACATATATACCACCACCCTTGCCTTGCTCCACTGCGCTGGTCTTTTCACTATCCATACTGGACATGATGAGAACTGTGCTATTGTGCGACATCTCTCCACCTGAGATGCTGATAGTGGAGCCCTCGCTATATACACCTGCTCCCTCTAGAGCGGTGTTTCTTAGCACTCTGCCGTCTAACATACTCATGCTGGAAGACTTGCAATATGCAAAGGCGCCACGAGGAGACATATTGTTGGTGAATAGTCCGCCAAATATATTGACATCACCAGTACTGGAATAAACAACTCCACCTTGGCCCTCATCTATTTTACCACCTGCTACATATGCTAGGGCCTTGTTGTGATGGAAGTCACCGCCATAGATATTGACCTGACCACGTGAATAAATGACACCACCAAGTGTAGCCCCATTGTGATTGAAAGAGCCACCATATATATCAAGACGTGCTCCCTCGCCAACGTATGCCACACCACCCCAGCTGGAAGTGTTGGACGTGTTGCCATTGCCTGAGAATATGCCAGAATGTATGGTGACATGGCCAGCACTGGCATATATGACACCACCGCCAGTGGAGCCGAGACTGGTGCTGAATGAGCCACCATATATCTCCACACTTCCGCTGGAGGATATAATGCCACCGTAAGATGCACTATTGTCATAGTATTCTCCGCCATAAATCTTGAGAGTTCCTCTGTTTAGAATAGCACCACCATTGCTGGCATTATTGCCATAAAGGACAACATTTTCTTTTAGTTCAAGGGTGGCTCCCTCGTCCACTACGATGAGCGAATTGCCATTACTGCCTGCAATCACTATATCGCTGAGAGTGACTTTGCCCGACTTAATATGCAATATCTCGCCAGTGAAAGACGAGCCCTTCCTTAGTGTCACAGAAGGTGCGGATATGGACATATCTTCCTCTACTGTTAATGTATTGGTAAAGTAAATACTACCACCATCTAGCACTTTCTCCAAAGCGACAGAAAATTTCTTGACAGCTGAATTCCAATCATTGCCTGACAGGGAGTCATTGCCCCCCTCTGGGTTAAGATAGATATTGATACTCTTGGGATAACTTGTCTTGGTTTTTTGAATCACCCTGACAGTGCCTCCTACTTCTTCTAGTGTATAATAGAAACCAACACCAGATGGGTCGTCTATGCCATTGGACAAGTGGAAAGCACCGTAAGAAGAATGGGAATTGAGCGTGGCTATATCAATAGTATTGGTGGCATCTACTTTACTTGTCACTATGCTATCACTAGGGAATAAAACATTGACTTGAGAGGAAGATGTGAGGTCACTAGCAAGTGAGATGTGTGACACTTCGCCCACCTCTATGGGGGACAATATCCTCACTTCTCCCGCAATAGATATAGGGGCACTGCCATCACCGACCGCTGGGACGACAATAGATGATGCCTCTATCCTGCTGGATATGGTGACATCTTCAAAGCGTAGACTGCTATTATTGTTGTTCCCGTTATATTGTGCATAAATCTGTGGATATTTCCCGCTAGTTTGTGCATTTTTGCCAAAATAGTTGTCGGAAACTACGGTAGATTTGAGCGAAAGTGACGTGCCATCTGTGCTCCCCATCACTGCCACACCTGCACCGAATATATCTTCTGTGGAAGCAGTGGAAACGATGTAGTTGTCGGAGATTGTGACATCTATGAATGTATTTTCGCCACTACCGACCAATAGGACGGCTCCACCATAAATGTGAGAATTTCCACTGGATATAATCACACCATTGGAGAGAATCTCCACATCACTTAGGCAAATCTTGGGACCACTGATGGCTCCGCCACCTATAGTGGAGCCCTGTGTATCTTCTGTCACCATAACGCTGTTCATCGAGAAAGAGGAATGATAGATATATGATGACTCGTCGAAGCCAACTCGAGAGAATACAAATAGACCGGCACCCTGCTGACCTGCGATATTGTATTGGAATGTGAATTGATTGAGTCTTATGGCATGATCGCTGTAAATGCCACCACCACTTAGGCCTGCCTCGTTGCCAATAATGAATATACGGCTTATGGCATCATGTCCGCATACGAAGTCTCCATTGTCGGAATTGATGACATATATGCCACCGCCATTCCCTGTGGCCTTGTTGTATGAAATGGTGGCTCTATAAATATCCGGCATACGCCCTAGATACATTCCACCGCCGTCCACTGCCTCGCATGAGGAGAGGGTGAGGTCATAGATAGATAGGCTACTATAAGAATATATGCCACCGCCATTTTTTGCAGAGGAGTGGGAAATAGAGACAGAATATAAGTCCACTATACCTTGTTGTAGACACAACGCTCCACCGTTGCCCAATGTGGCATGACAATCTTCGAAAGTGACGTTGTCAAGAACCAAGGAGTCGGATAGAGATACATACACAGCTCCACCTTGTCCGCTTTCCTTGCTATTGCTACAAGATAGGAAGGTGACATCATTCCATGTCATAGTGCCACTATATGATGATGAAACATTAACGGCAGGAGAAGATGAGGAAGTGTAATTTTGAATAATCACCTCTGTGTCAAAGTTGAGGCAACCATCATTTACAGATATAAGAGGGCTGGAAAAAGACCTGCCATCGCCATCTATAATAATGCGACCAGACGAGCCTCTCTTGCCAATAGTGAGAGAAGAAGATTGGCCATTCACTCTGAACATGGGCACACTGCCTGTGGTGTGAGGCTTGAGATACACAGTCTTGTCGGAGACATATATCTCTCCACTAATGCTGAGAGTGCTTGCCATATATAACACTCCGCCATCATTGAGCATATCAAGTGCCTTGTTAAAGTTGTCGATATTGTTCTCTAAATTCAAAATGCCATCGACATCATTATAACTGGTCTTGAACTTGCCACTTTCAAAGTATAACTGGTCATATCCCACCACTTCAACTCTTGCTGTGAACACTACACTGCTGTAGATGTCACTATTGGTGGGGGTGAATATCATCTCGTGATAATCATATCCGGCGGTTGATCTGAGTCTGGCATTTTTGTCATCTGCCTGTCTAAACTTGAATGTTCCGGCAATCTTGAGCCCTAGATACTTCACTTCTCCGCCTATTATCTCGACTTCACTCAATCTCTTAGATGGGAAAGCATTCTCAAATGTAGGCATGGAGGCGAGATATATCTCATTGGCACTGCTTAGATAAACCACTCTCGAATCTTGGAACAACTCCTCTCCACTATCATCGAAAATCTTGAAATACACTCTAGTGGTGACATCACTTATCTCTATCTCATCGGCAGAATATGTGCCACTCTCTTGTAGAGAATATTTGACTGAGTAGCCAGATACAAGTGGTCTCACGTCTATCTTGGAGTCTACATTGCCATAATAATCCGAGGCGACATATCCCAGTGTCTCACGCTCAGCCTCGTCATGACACACTGCGTAAATAGTGGCACTGGAAGGAACCATGGTGGCACTGGAGGACACTAGATAATACATGCTCATGGCCTCTTCATCATCACTAACGAAGGCCTTGAAATCTCTGGACTTGAGGATATAACTAGGATTGGACGATGTGACAAAAGCCGTAGCACCATACGTTGCATCTGTCATGACGCTTATTGTGCTATCTTCACTTAAATCACTATCGACTAGAATACTCGTGGCATAAATATTGCTGTCATTATCGTCTGTGTCCTTGTTGGACAACACGACTATCTTCCTAGACAAATGCAGGGAGCCACTAGAGACATACAAGCCTGCACCATAACCTGTGGCTGTGCTATCTGTAATAGAGACATCTGCGAGATACATCTGAGCCTCGCTTAGATACACAGCACCGCAAGATGCAATGGAACCACTGACTATAGTGGAATCCAGCCTGACTGTAGTGCCTGAGCCTAGTGCATAGATGGCACCACCCAAACTGCCCTGTGCACTCTGAATGTCTGTGCCATACAAAGACAATGTGGTGTATGAGCCACTGCTGGTGACGAAGATAGCACCACCCTCACCTGTGGAAGTGTTGCCAAAGAAATGTGCATCTACTATGTCGCACTCACCGCTGGATATATACACGCTGCCACCACGACTTGCACTAGATGATGAGAACATAGTGCCCTGCACATAGGTCTTGCTGGTGCCTGCTAGATACAGATCTCCGCCATACATGGCTCTGTTAGACATAAATATGGCATCTTTGTAAATCTTCAATTTTCCAGTGCTGGCAATGGCACCGCCATATATGCCTGTGGCACCATTTTCACTAAATTCGCCACCATAGATATTGACAGAGCCGACCATATTGTATATGGCACCACCATAAATATCACTAGACGTGCTATTGGATATGAAACGTCCCCCATAAATATTGAGAGTAAAGACGGACTTACTATCGGAATTGACGAATATCGCTCCGCCACCAAAGGACATACCTATGGCAGAGTTGCCCTCAAATATTGTCTGACCTATATTCTTCTTGTCTATATTGGCCAGTCCATTGGACCTGTTGTTATGACGACCAAAATTGATAGCACCACCGCTATTGCTGGCTATATTGTATCTAAAAGTGCAGTGGTCTATGTCTAAGTTTTGACCATATATTGCTCCGCCATCGCTCGCAGAATTGGACACAAAGGAGCAATCTGTCAAGGAAATCTTGTCATAAGAGAATATCGCTCCGCCACGCTCTGTAGCGACATTGTTGTAGAACTGGCAATTATTGAAACTGATGATAATATTGGTATGAGCATTCTCTAAGCCGTCCACAATTATGGCGCCACCATTTCTAGCAGAGTTATCACCAAAATAGCACCCCTCTAGAGTATAGATATAGTTGCTACCTGTGAAGCAGATGGCTCCGCCATGATTGAAATCGCCCACATTGTTGCCGACAAAGCGACAATTCTTGACTATATTGTTGGGATTGAATATTCTAACAACACCGAGATTGGTCACCTGACCTGCACCTGTGCTGGCGATGTAGTTGTTGACAAAATAACTATCCTCTAAGATAAAGTCATTGGCGTCATTGTCAAAGTATAATATACTGGACGAAGCGATGTTGCCATCAAAGGTGGAATTTTTGATATTGGTGACTATTTTCCCCACAATGCCTATGAGGGACTTCGTCACTGAATAATTGTAGTAGCAGTTGCCACTAAATCTCAATCCGTCTATATTGAGACTAAGATAAGAGTTGGTGATAGAATTGACAATCTTGAGGACATAATCTTCGCCATTTATGACATGACTGGATATAGTGGTGGAGAGAATATTGACTTCTCCCACATTCTCTATGTAGCAAGCACTGGCACTAGATGTGGCGAAGTTCCCACCGGCTGTGGACTCATCGGCTATACCTATGCCAAGTGATGACAGCGAAAGTCTATCATTTGCCTTGCCAGAGACGAAGAGGGCTCCACCCTTGCTAGAAGTATTGCTAGACATAAGAACGGAAGAAAGAGATACACTGCTCCCACCATTGGTCTGAATAGCGAGGGCTCCGCCACATGAATCATCTCCACTGGTAGCATTGCCATACATTTTGCCACCCTGCACAGTCACTGTGTGAGAGGAAGTCTCATACACAGCCACTGCTCCGCCAAATAGCCCAGACACATTGTCATGAAGGATATTGCCAGACATAGCGATATCTGTATTAAACACATTGATAGCTCCGCCTATATACTGCTCATCATTTTCGCTAATGGATAGGACGTTGCTCAATAATTCGCAATCATTGATTTGGCAAGGAGCACTGCTGTCCACCATGATGCTGGAGCCCTTGTCTATGGCTTCGTTCTTGTCAAAGATGGAAGAAGATATGCTAGAGGGTGATGTGGACTTTAAGAATATAGCACCACCGAAAGAGCCTGCGCTATTTTCTACAAACTTGGCTCCACTTAGGACAAGTCTAGAATCTCCCGTGACAGCCACAGCGCCACCTTTATCCCCTGACTTATTCTTGGAGAAAATGGCGGAGGACACTTCAAGAGTGGTGTATCTATCCATAAACAAGGCACCGCCCTGACCTATGGCATAGTTGTTGTCCATAGTAGTCTCGTCATCGATATAGACGAATGTATGACGATTTTCAAGGCCGATGGCATTCAAGACCCCACCATTCCCTCTTGAGATGTTCTGTGAGAAAGTGCTGTGAGAAAGTGTGATAGAAAGGGCACTTTCCCAATTACTATTCCCGAATACACACAGCACTGCACCGGAGGAAGATGAGGTGTTGTGCGAAAATTCACTGCTAGATATTGTGACACTAGTCACATTGCTGAGAGCGATGACGCCACTTGTGACATCGCTGTAAGCGATGCTACTGCCACTAATGGTGAGTGAATCTAGCTGGTCAATCTCGATGACAGATGTAGAGGAAGTGATGTCCTTAATCACGACACCTGAAAGGGTGAGTGTGTATAGTCTGGTGGCATTACTGCCAGACACCTTTCGTGCCACAATAGCCTTCCTGTCACCGGTATTGTCGGATAGGAAACTGCTGTCCTCCACAGTCAATCTGCCGAAACTGGCATCTATGCCACATTGGACCTGTGTAAAAGTGCTGTCCTTCACCTTTCTAGCAAAACGTGTGTCTTCTCTGCTGGTGGCACCTTTTAGTGTATCGACAAGTGCTGAAATGTCCACTATATCCTCAAAGTGTGAACTGGATATGGTATATTTTGGGACATTCTCAAGATATACACCCGCCACGCTATCTGTGTTAGAGAAAGTGGAAGATGATATACCAAGGTTGGTGTTAGAATTCTGTCCAATCTCATTGGTGGTGAGATAGACGTGGACCATACTAGCACTGATGTCATCAAGAGCGACACTACTCCCCGTTATAACTTCCTTGCTAGATGACGAGAAAGTGCAATCTTCAATGGCCATGGTCTTGTTTGTTTCAATCGTTTGAATGTCTATATCTACACCAATGGTAGATGTGGGGACATTGGACTGCACCTTATTATTCTCGAAAGAACAAAAAGTAATGCTGAGACTTGTGAAATCCACAGCCTTGATACCAGAGGACACCTTGCTCTCATTGTCCCTTCCCATAACTGCCGATGTATTGTCATAGAATGAAGAGTGAGATATGGATATATCCTCTCCACTCAAAATGTATATACCTGTCGTGGCATTCTTGGTGAAGCTACCATGAAATACACAATTATCCACTGAAAAATCACATTCACTATTGTCCATTGTGATGGCATTAAGATAACTATTCTGACTAAATGTGCTGTTCTTGATAATGACATTGTTATCTGTGGAACCTGTTATATCAACAATGGAGCCAGCCTCGGCGGATTCACGGCCCACATTGTCTACGAATCTGACATTGTCAAGAGAAACATCTTTGGTATTATCGGCCAGAATAAGGCCCTTGTCACTTCCACTGGAGAAGGTAAAATTCGTGAATATAACACTAGAGATGTCCAAGGTCTTGAATGATCTATCATTCAAATCTATCGCATGATATATCCCGCCTGAGGAAGAGACGGAAGAAATCATCTCACCAGAAGTGTAGTCGAAGAATCTGCCGTCAAAGATAATGGAAGTGGAGCCTGCAGAAGAAATCTTGAGAGTATTCTTGAGATTGC
>CAMYXB010000010.1 GCA_947303145.1 uncultured Clostridia bacterium
CTAATAGATTATGAAAGAGGAGCCAAACTTGCTGGAAATGGCTCTTGGATTTACAAAGGAATGGGAGCAAGGCTGGAGTGGGCTCTACTCAACTACTTTATCGACGAGCATTTAAGTGATGGATATGAGTTTATTCTTCCTCCACATATGCTCAATTATGACTGCGGATTTGGTGCGGGGCAGTTCCCAAAATTCGCCGATGAAGTATATTGGATAGATAATAAAGACGAGAAGTCCAAATTTTTACTCCCCACAGCAGAGACTGTTCTTGTCAATATGTATAGGAATGAGATTATCCCTGAGGAAAAACTTCCTATGAAATTTTTTGCCTATACTCCTTGCTATAGGAGAGAAGCGGGCAGTTATAGACAGGAAGAGCGTGGTATGATTAGAGGGCATCAATTTAACAAGGTGGAAATGGTGCAATATACTACACCTGAGAATAGTGCCAAGGCTTTTGATGAACTTGTAGAGAAAGCAGCAAGGCTTGTAGAGAAGTTGGGATTGCATTTCCAGATTTCCAAACTTGCCGCTGGCGACTGCAGTGCATCAATGAAGAGAACCTACGATATTGAGGTGTGGATTCCAAGCATGGGAATATACAAGGAAGTGTCGTCTGCATCAAATAGCGGAGATTATCAAGCGAGAAGAAACAATACTAGATATAGAAATAGCGAGACTAAAAAGACAGAGTTTGTGCATACTTTGAATGCTAGTGGACTGGCTACTTCAAGACTACTTCCTGCCATTGTCGAGCAATATCAAAATGCAGATGGAAGCGTCACTGTGCCAGAAGTTTTGAGAAAATATTTAGGTGGAATTGACAGGATAACTAAGTAGAGAGAAGCTAAACTATTCGCAAAAAAATGTAAATTATGCAAAAAGAAATAATAGAAAATTTTTCTATCCTAAAAGACAAGCAGACCATTCAGGGTTTTTATAACAAAATTCTGGATTATTTAACTTTGTCACTTAATGAGATGAATTCAGAGGCAAAAGATGTTGACCGATTAGATGCCTCTTTCACCAAAATTTTTCCCATGGGAGAATATACCAATGATACTTACATTGATGATTCAGGTGAGCTGGAAATATTGGTTGCCTCTTGCGACTCACAACTAATATCTCTTAATGCATCTTATTCAAAATATTATAAGAGAGCCAAGAATAAAAAAGAGAAGGCACTGCTATCAAATGACGGGACATATGATAAAATAATTGACCAATTAGCCACTTGTATAGCAAGTCATTTCTCAAACGAAACACCCATACTTATAGTGAATGAGGGTATAAAAATATTATCAAAGGGGGAGTTCTCCCACAAAGTTCTCATTAGATTTGCCACATATCACGAAAATGACGAAAATTGTATGTTTACTCTGTGGAATCCTCTTGAAAAAACTCAGGTTTCACTAAATTTATTCCATTATATTGAAAACATAGATAAGAAAGATAAAGATACAGGTGGCAATTATAAAAAACTTATAAGAATTTACAAAAATTTTAGAAAAAATCTACTGATTAAGAAGAAAGCAAAAAGTAGTGATATTAACAAATATTTGGTAGAAGTTGTGCTTTATAATATACCTAATTTCCTTCTTTTAGGCGATAATATATATGATGTGTTTACTAAATCAATCAACTATCTTTCCAATGCAGACATATCTTCTTTTGTAGACTTTGATAGCCGGCCAATTTCAAAATTTAGTTTGACACCTGTGACATATTCGCATATAAAATCATTCATTTATCTTATGCAAAAACACATAAGAGAGTAAGATATCAATTTGTTGAAATATTTAATCTAATTTTGATATTAGATTTATCATCTAATATAATTGTATTTTTATATTATAAAGTTTGTTTATAAGATTAATGTTAAAATTTTAATTTATTTTTTCAATAACTTTTTAATATAAGTTTAGAAATTTATTTTATATTTTGCTTACGCACACATTTTTTATTAAAAGTCCACCTTTTTATTTACAAGCACATTTACCGCATATTTAGAGCTTTTTGTTGCCATTATTTATTAAACTATTCGCAAAACCTGTCTTTTGCGAATAGTTTAGACGGCTGTGAAAACGACTATGATTTGATTATAAATAGTTTTGATTATAAATTTAATGACAAAAATCTAGGAGTTCCCTACTCTATTATTAATAAAGATTTAAGAGAAAAGAATATTCTTTAAGAGTCTCTCTACTTTCCTTCCAATCTGGGAATAAATTTGAAAGCATTGCGTAGAATTTACTTGAATGATTCAGTTCTTTAAGATGGGTTAATTCATGCATAATTACAAAATCAACAAGTTTGGGAGGGACCATGACAAGTCTCCAGTTAAATTTGATTACACCGAAATTGTCACAACTTCCCCACTTTGATTTATAGTCACCTATGATTAGTTTCGAGATATTATATTCACTTCTAATCTGGATAATTTCTTTCACTCTCTTAAATAATATTTTTTGAGCGATTTCCCTGATGCTTTTCTTGATATAGATGTCAGTTTTGTCTTTATATTTAGTGGGAATAAGTAAATACTCCTCTGTGAAAGTGGCTTTTTTTACTTTTTCTGTATATATTATGGCATACATTTTTCCGAATAATAAAACATATTCCCTATTTATTACTTTATAATATTTGTTATTGATTGATTTTATTTGTTGTAATTTCTTACTTAGTATATTTTTTTTGGATTGCAGGATATCTTCCAGTTTATCGTTTTTTACGCCAAAAGGAGAGTATATCACTATCTCTCCTTGTTGAGTGATGGTTATCTTGATGCTCTTTCTCTTCTCTCTTATTATGCTAGCGTTTTCTATCATGTTTTAATTCCTACTTCCAATAATTATATCATGTATTATTTTATTAGTTAATTAAATATCTTGACTAAATTCGTATTATTTTGTAAAATTTATGTGAATGTAAATATGGGTTAAATGAATTATTGACCAAAATGTAAAAAAAAATTGAAAATATTTGAGGATAATATGGACGAAAAAGATAACAAAAATGAACTTATTGCCAGCCAGCAAAACCTCTTTAATTTAGAGGAAAAATTGTCAGAAAATGAAAGTAATTCACAAGAGATTAGCATTGATAATAATGCCGCCTCTTTTATGCAATTTGACCTTTTTGACCAAAACATGAAGATGATGAATAACAATGTTGGCCAAGAAAGGGCTCAAAAATATGAGAATAAATTTGAAAATTTAAATAATTTTTCTACAGAAATTGAACCTAAAGGCGGATTGGATATATCTAAGTTAAAAGAGGAAAAAAACATAACAAGAGAAAAACATTACAAAAAGCCTAAAATTCAAGTCTCACAATCACTTATAGAAAACCCTACATTAAAAGATAAAGACATATCTTCAGCTCCTTCTCCAGTTGATAATATTAACAAAAAAGAAAATAACGTGATTGATATAGTAGAAAAAACAGATGATGTATCATCATCTTCTGCGAGCAAAGAAGAAAAGGAATTTGTTCTATCTAAAAAAACAAATGACAATGTAGTCACGATGATGGAGAGTGACTATAAGGAAACTATAGGCAAACTATATAGTGCCTCTAAGCATCAAGATCCCTATGAGGCTAATAGAATGAAGTCTTTTAAGGAGATATTCCCACATTCTCAGGTTTCTTATACAAAAAATGATGATAACATGTCGAAATTGGACAAAATAATAGCCACTAATGAAGACAGCAATATTAGTTGTGAAGATATAAAGATGCTTAATAACCTGTATAATTTGCAGGGGATAAAGATAAAATCCCATACATCAGTCTCCAGTAAAAAATCCAGCAAAGTCTACATCGATAAAAATAAACTCAATATGTTTTCTATGCTTTTGACTTCATTTATAATGCTAATAGAAGTCATATTGACATATATTTTTGTGAGAAATGCGGGCAAAATAGTGTCATCTCATGCTATAGTTTACTATCTAACTGGTGCGCTCTCTATTGCGTTGTGCATTATTGCTGTGCTTGAAAATTTCTTTGATAGATATAAATTGGTAATTATGAAGAATAATTTTAAGAAGGAATTTACTGCCAGACTTCTTATCTTTATCGTAATTTCTGTAATCGTTCTTGCCATTTGTTTGGCATTTGGTATGAAAAGTTTGGGAGATAAATACTTTATAAGCCTTTGGCTAATACCTACTCTTGCATTAAGCAATATCGTTGTGTATTTCCTTGTAAAGTACTTTTTCGTAAAGCAAAAATTTTTTAATAGTTAAAAAAGAAAACTTATCCTTTATCATAACAAGCATTTAGGATAAGTTTTTATTTAATTTGGCTATTTCGCTCCTTGCTATTTCATCACATCGGTTATTTTTTTCTACAGTGGAGTGTCCCTTCACTTTATGAAAAGAGACATTGTGATATTCAAGAAGAGACAACAATCTAAGCCATAAATCCATATTTAATACTTCCTTATTCTTTGAGTTTTTCCAGCCTTTTAGTTGCCAATCTTCTATCCACTTTTCGCTTATAGCATTGCAAACATATGCTGAGTCTGTGTATAGGTCGACATTGCATTTCTCTTTCAACGTCTCTAATGCGCAAATAACTGCCATGAGTTCCATACGATTGTTAGTGGTACTTTCTTCTCCGCCAGAGATTATTTTTTCATGTCCTTTATAACTTAAAATGGCACCATATCCACCAGGCCCGGGATTGCCCGAGCAAGCGCCATCTGTATATATTTCTACATTTTTCATATAAGTCACCTATATCATTTTGGAATAAAAAAGAGCAAAAAACTTCTCCGCTCTAATTATAACCTTTTGAAATAAGACTTTCAATAATTTTTTTTGAATTTTTATAAGCAGAAGAATCTTTCCCCCTCCTGCGACCTATATCAAGCAATCTTTCCTCGAATGATACATAGTTTCCTTTGCCGTCTATATGCATATCAGCAAAATTTAACAAATCTAGTTCTTTTGATGAATAAATACAATCCGGCACGCCATGATATTTTATCTCATTTGAGTATTTATATTTTTGTTTGTCTAGAAGTTCTCCTCCAATATAATTATGCTCAGGGTTATCACAAAATTCATACCCAATATCATGCAAATAACCTAAAGTAAACATTTCTTCACAATATGTGCTATCGTATTTTTTTTCAATACAATATTCTTTCATAAATCTTGCAACTGAAATTATATGATTTATTCTATCATTTGAAATCATATTTTCTTCCTCTTAGTTGATATCTCTATGAGATTTACTTTACATGTTGTTATATGCTAAAAAAAAATTGGCAGGGGAAGAGGGATTCGAACCCCCATCGACGGTTTTGGAGACCGCTACTCTACCATTGAACTATTCCCCTATGATTGAAAGACTATTGTAGTATATATTTTTTTGAAATATTTGTCAATCAAAAAAAACAAAGAGAGAGGCAAAAAGTGTATTATTTTTTCTATTTTTATTAATAAATCTCTTTAGGTTTTTATAAAAGACGTGTTTAATCACGCCCCTTGAAATACCTAAATCAAGTAGTTCTTTTTTTAGATTAGAAAAATGCAGGTAATTCTCAAGATTGTTTGGAAGATTTTCTGTTCCAAAAAAATCACTTCCTATGGCAAAATATTTATAGCCATATTTTTTTATTGCATAGCTGATTTGATAGGCAATATCTTTTGCTGTGATAACTTTCTTTTTTGATATAAAATCTCTTACAAACGAAAGACAAATAAGTCCACTTGAAGATATTACTTTCCTTACTTGCTCTTCATCAAGATTGCGCCTGTGTTTGTGTAATTCATAAAGATTGCAATGAGAATTGAAAATGGGCTTTTGTGTTATATTGCAAAAATCATAGAAAGTTCTCTTGTTCATGTGAGCCGTGTCGACTAGTATACCAGCATTTTCTAGTTTTTTTACTACTTTTTCACCAAGAGGAGAAATTCCCTTTTTACCAAAAGCCCCACCGCCTAAAGAGTTGTCATTATTCCAAACTATTCCACAAGAAGTGGGGTTTAGTCTAATAATTTCACGAATTGCTGTGTCATAATTTTTCTCATTTATAAATCCCAAATCTTCTATGCCAAGTTTTATGTTTTTTGAATGGGCTATTATTTTGCTATATTTTTTTATGTATTTTATAGGCGATATCAATCTGGTAGTCCAAACTTGTGCGATAATGCATGTATTTTTGTGATACAACCCAAAATGATTGAGATATGCTTTTATTTGCCTATCGTTTAGTGTAGTTAAAAAATCGTTGTGTGCATCAAATATTTTCATATTCTATAATATTATCTTTAAGAGAAAAAAGTGCAGCTATTATGCTACACTTTTATATCTATTATTTCGCTACATCAGACGCTCGGGTCTCTCTTATAACATTGACCTTGATTTGCCCCGGATATTGCAATTCATTTTCTATCTTCCTTGCAATATCTTTGGCTAAGAAAACCATGGTTTCATCATTGATTTCTTCTGGCTTGAACATTATCCTTATTTCTCTACCTGCCTGAATGGCGTAAGCCTTGTCAACACCTTTGAATGACTTTGCAATATTTTCTAGGTTTTCCAGCCTCTTGATATATGCATCAAGGAGTTCTCTTCTGGCACCCGGTCTACTGCTGGATATGGCATCGGCTGTCTGCACAATCACCGCCTCAAGCGAATTGAATGGGACATCGCCATGATGAGCCTCAATACAATGAATTACCTCAGGGGTTTCCTTATACTTTTTAGCGAGCTCTACACCAATGGATACATGCGTGCCCTCTTGCTCATGGTCGAGAGCCTTGCCCAAATCATGCAGAAGACCACCTATCTTGGCTATCTTGACGTTGGCCCCCAGTTCCCCAGCAATAAGTCCAGCCAAATGGCAGACCTCAAGGCTATGTTTTAGGGCATTCTGTCCATAACTTGTCCTATACTTTAGTCTACCAAGCACTTTGATAATCTCTGGGTGTATGCCAATGATTCCAGCCTCATAGACAGCGTTCTCTCCAGCCTCTTTAATGGTGGACTCTACATCTTTTTGTGCCTTTTCCACCAGTTCTTCTATCTTGGCAGGGTGAATTCTGCCGTCTAATATAAGTTTCTCCAAAGCGACACGAGCGATTTCCCTTCTAACTGGGTCAAATCCAGACAAAACCACCGCCTCTGGAGTATCATCAATAATAAGATCCACACCCGTAGCATTTTCTATGGCTCGAATATTCCTACCCTCTCTTCCAATAATTCTTCCCTTTAGTTCCTCATTAGGAAGGGGCACCACAGTCACTGTAATCTCTTGAGCAATATTAGTGACACATTTTTGAACGGCAAGAGTGACTATTTCTCTTGCTTTTTTCTCGGCACTTTCAGTGGCCTCTTCTTCTATTTGCCTTATTTTAGAGGCACAGTCATGCTTGGCCTGCTCTGTGAATAGTTCAATCAAGTGATTTTTGGCTTCCTCTCTAGTGTAGCCAGCCACACGCTCTAATTCTCTGCTTATTTTTTCATTAGCCTGATTTAATGATTCCTCTTTTTCTTTGACCTCTTTCATAGCAAGGTCGAGAGATTCAACCTTCTTGTCTATGCCCTCTTCTTTCCTTGCCAAAGTCTCTTCTTTAATAATTAGTCTGTTTTCAGACTTGGAAATCTCTGCATATCTCTCTGCGATTTCAGCATCGCATCTCTCTTTCAAAGCATGAATTTCCTCTTTTGCCTCAAGCAAGGCCTCCTTTTTGGCTGTCTTGGCCTCTGCATAAGCATTCTCCAAGATTCTGGCTGCACTAGTCTTTGATTGATTATTCTTTCTAGACACGACGAAAATGCCCACGCCTATGCCTAGTCCAATACAAAGAATACATGCAACTATCAGCACGATAATTGATGTTGTAGTCATTGTGTATCCTTCTTTTACATAAAATTATCAAAAAATATATAGAAATGTTATAACAAACAAGTGTAGCAAAAGTATATAATATGATAAAATGTTTCAAACATAAATAATTCTTTGACAAATATATTTTAACAACATATAAAGGATATGTCAAACAAATATAAGGCAGAATTTGGAATAAAATAATATTTTTTTGTTATAAAAAACTTTTTTCACACACAATAATTATGACTATAAGTGCTTTTTACATTTTTATTTCGATGACTTCTACATTGTTTATAGCGTCATTTATGAGGGTTTCTCTATCTAGCAAAGACTCGTTTTTTATTATTTTATCAAGTTTTGGATGTGTGACTGGATTTTTGGGCAAAAATACACTGCAACAATCTTCATACGGCAAGATAGACACATCATAAGTCCCAATTTTTTCGGATAATGAGGATATTTCTATCTTATCAAACGCGATAAGAGGTCTAAATATAGGTAGAGTCTTGCTCATGAGATTGGTCGCAGTCATGCCTTCCACAGTCTGCGATGCCACTTGACCAAGATTTTCTCCTGTGATAATGCAAGAAGAGCCGGTCTTAATGGCCACACGCTCGGCAATATCCATCATAAATCTTCTAACCAAAGTCACCATATATTCTTGGTCGCACAATTTGTGGATTTCTTCTTGAATCTTGGTGAATGGAATGACATATAGATTGATATTTCCAGTGTATTTTTTTATTATATGGGCGAGGTCAATTACTTTTTGTTTGGCTTGCTCGCTAGTATAAGGATAACTATGGAAATGTATGGCATCAATAGACAAACCCCTCTTTGCCATCATAAAGCCAGCCACTGGGCTATCTATTCCGCCACTTAAAAGTAGCATTCCTTTGCCACTAGTGGATACAGGCATGCCACCTAGGCATGGAATTTTATCACAAAAGACATATGTCTTGCCATTTTGTCTAATGTCCACATATATAGTCTTTTCAGGATTGTGCACATCAACCATAGAGCCAATATTGTTATCGAGCACGACTTGACCTAAAAGTTTTGAAAGTTCTACAGATTGTAGAGGAAAAGTTTTGTCCGCTCTTTTAGTCTCAATTTTGAAAGATTTTGTGCCAATAGAGATTTTAGAACAAGCCTCTTTTATATTTTCAAGAGATGTAGTCACCTCATATGCTACGCTTAAAGACACAAGTCCAAATACCGTCATAATGGTGCTAATAATGTCCTCTTTATCGAGAATGTCAAAATCAGAAACTAAGAATCTGCCAGAAATTCTCTCAAGTTTTAGGTTAAACTTATTTAGCCTTCTTTTTAGATTCTTGAAGAGTGTATTTTCAAAAAAGGAATAGTTTTTCCCTTTCAAAAATATTTCACCAAATCTTACTAATATTACTTCTTTCATGTTATCTCCATCATGTATTTATTTTTTCAAAATACTTATCAAGGGCAGAGATGAGAGAATCTATGTGTTCTTTAGTATTCTCATCAAACAGACTTATCCTTATGGCGCCCAGTATTTCATCTTTTGTATATCCCATTTCTTGAAGAACTCTATTGCCCACTTTTTTTGAAGAACAAGCCGAACCTGTGCCCACCAATATTCCCCTTGAACTAAGGAATCTTTGAATGGTCTCTCCTCTGTTGCCCTTGAATAATAAGGAAATGATGTAGGGTGAGCCGTCTTTGCATGAAGTCACTATAACGTTCTTATACTTTTTTACTCTCTCTAAAAGATAATTTTTTATTTCCTCTGCCTTTTTGTAGTTTTGTTCTAAATTATTCATTCTCATTTCAAGGGCTTTTTGGAATGACAATACAGCGCTAGCATTCACAGTGCCAGACCTTATGCCATACTCCTGCCCACCGCCAAAATATGTGGGCTTGAGATTCACATTTGATGACACATACAATGCTCCACAGCCCTTTAATCCACCTATTTTATGTGATGACATTGAGAGTAAATCTATGTGACATTTTTTTACGTCAATAGAGATTTTTCCAAGTGCCTGCACACCATCGACATGAATTATGGCTTTGGGGGACTTGGCTTTAACTATGTGGGCTATTTTTTCTATATCATTTATGGCTCCGGTCTCATTGCTCACTAGCATGGTGGATATAAAGCAGACTTCACTGTCACACATATTATCTAAGGCGTCATAGTCCACCTGTCCATTTCTTTGAATGGGGATAAAATCTACATTATATCCTTGTGATTTAAGAAATATGGCTGTGTTATACACCGAAGGGTGTTCACCTGATGAGAACAAGAATCTCTTATTCTTCATTTGAGATGAACCCAGTATAGCTATATTGTTAGCCTCAGTGGCCCCAGATGTGAAAATTATTCTGTCTCCTTCTCTACCACCAATAATGGACAAAAAATATCTCCTCGCTTCATCTACTCTTTTGCTTAAATCAAAAGATTCTTGATATATGGCGGAGATGTTAAAGTATTCTTCACGACTCTCATGTGAGAATTTTTCTACTACTTCATCATATGGCTTCGTTGTGCCTGCATTGTCTAGATATACCATAGATGAAATTATATACTTTTATGGCCAATCTGTCAACCTGTGTCAAAAGAAATAACACGAACTGCTATCGTGTTATCTCTAAAATTATAACTTTAGTTTTATATTATTTGCCTCAAATGTAGAAATAACAAGTGAGTGAAATGTCTCTATATCTTCACTGGTCAAGGTTCTGTCTAGGCTATTTACCTCATAATGAAGCGTATAACTAAGGTTGCCATTCTTGTTATCAAACACGTCAAGCAATGAAACGGCATAATTTAAGTCAGTTTTTAGGCTATTTGCCACGATTATTATGTCTCTGTAGTGCATGTTTGACGGAATAACGAAGTTAAAATCTAGTTTAGTAGTAGGATATTTGCTTATCTTATCAAACTTTGTATCCAGAGTTTTGGCTTTAGATATAATGGAATAATCTAGCTCAAATCCGCAAACAGTGCACTCTTCTGCAAGAAGTTGTGACGACTTGTAATCGAGAGTAAATAAGTCTCCCACACACTCGTCTTCCACATAGACTTTGTAATAATTCTTATCTATTTAGTAGTCTATATCGCACTCGCATGGAATTAAGTCAAACTTTACTTTTAGCACGTATTCAAAGAGATATTCGAGTATTGATTTTGCTTTAAGCATCTCCTTGGAGACATCTCCCTTTTCGTTGTATAAAACTACGCCAAGATGTTTCCTCTCATCAATAAGATTGTCACTTGTCTTGCCTATAGCCACTCGGCCTATCTCAAATGTCCCGATTTGGTCATAGTATCCCTTATTGTCATATATCACTTTGACAAGGCTAGGAATAATAGTAGAGCGAATTTTGTCATTTTCTTTGGTTATAGAATTGACTATTCTGCAATGACTTATAGGCGAGATATTTAGTGCATGACAAGTGGCCATGTCATACCAAATATACGAGTGTGTTTCGTTGAGATTATATCTATCAGCAAGGGCGTATTTGGTGTCATATTCCATCTTCACCGCTCTATCCAGTATAGATGGCTTAAGTGGTTGCTTGATAGATTGTGGAATAATGTTGTCATATCCATATATCCTAGTCACTTCTTCCACAAGGTCGGCTTTGCCATTGATGTCCTTTGTGGCTCTAAATGTAGGCACAAGGAACGTGTATTTT
Source organism: uncultured Clostridia bacterium (assembly GCA_947303145.1). GTDB lineage: Bacteria > Bacillota > Clostridia > Christensenellales > UBA1242 > UBA7862. The sequence continues at coordinate 11,534 of CAMYXB010000010.1, forward strand.
CCATTATTATTTTCAAGCAGTTCGAACTCTAAACTAGTCAAAATGTTAAGAATGGTTTTTTCTTCAATATCTTGTCCTATGAACTTGTCGATATAATCTTTAGATATTTCTATCTCCAGTCTGTCATAGTGCTTGTTATAAATATCGGTTATATTAGAAGAGATAACTGCGCCCTCGTCTTCCCTTTTGATAAGATAAACATATCTAAGTAGTGCGGTTAGAGTGAGTTCTGGATCAAGCGACTTCTCATATCTAGCACTGGCTTCCGTCCTCATACCAAGGCCGAGTGCTGTGGTCCTCACCTTGTAGGCATCAAAGCAAGCCGATTCTATTAGCACAGATGTGGTAGTGTTTGTAATTTCGCTGTTTTCACCGCCCATTATGCCGGCCAGTGCTACGACATTGGAATTGGTGGAAATGACCATAGTATCTTTTTTGAGACTTCTATCAGTCTCGTCCAAAGTCCTAAATGTTGTGTCGCTTGAGAGATTGTAGACGTCTATTTTTTTCACAATATCTCCGTCAAATGCGTGCATGGGCTGACCCAGTTCCAGCATAACATAATTGGTGACATCTGCAAGCAAGTTTATCCCCCTCATGCCGCAATAAAATAGTCTAATCTGCATATTAAGACTAGATGTTTTCTTGGTGACATTGGACATTTTAGCGCTGGTGTATCTGTAGCAATCTGGTGTGGAGACATTGACCTCAATTCCCTCTTTATTGGAAAAATCTTCTAATTTTTGCACGTCAAGAGGTTTGAGCGGTCTGCCGGTTAAAGCAGATATTTCTCTTGCTATGCCATATTGCCCCCATAAGTCAGGTCTATTGGTGAGAGATTTGTTGTCAATTTCAAATATAGTGTCCTCTATGTCAAGTATTTCCTTTATGTCTATTCCTATTTTGGTGTCATCAGTCAGTTCTACTATGCCAGTGTGGTCTGCAGAAATGCCTATCTCATCTCCACCACAGCACATGCCATAACTATCTAGTCCTGCAAGAGTGGCCTTGTTGATAGTTATATCTCCCAGTTTTGCGCCAATTTTGGCTAAAGCGGTGACAAGGCCAACACGCACGTTGGGGGCTCCACAGACTATCTGCAGTGGCTCACTATCTCCTGCATCTACTTTAAGAAGATGTAATTTTTTACTATTTTCTACTGGCTCTACAGAGAGTATTCTGGCAGTCACTACACCAGAGATGTCTCTTCCTTTGTGTTCCACTCCCTCCACTTCCGCCACTGCCATAGTGAATTTGGAGATAAGGTCGTCTATATCTATGCCATCTAGGTCTACGAAATCTTTTATCCAGTTAATTGATACTTTCATGTTCTTCCCTCACTTTATTCCTGCTTGAGATAATGCCCTTATATTGCCAGAATTAAGCAATCTTATCTCAGTTATGTCATAATTCATCATGGCGAGCCTAGAAAAGCCTAGTCCGAAGGCAAATCCTCTATATTCTTCAGGATTTATCCTGCCCATTTCTAGCACCCTCGGGTGAATCATGCCACATGGGCAAAGTTCTATCCACCCAGAGTGCTTGCAAACTCTACAGCCCTCTCCATCACAATATGGACAGGAAATATCTAGTTCAAAACCCGGCTCAACAAATGGGAAAAACCCCGGTCTAAGTCTAACATTTATCTCTTTACCAAATACTCTAGTGAGCATTTCTTTCATGAAATATATGAGGTTGGAGATGGAAACATCTTTGTCTATCATCATACCTTCAATTTGGAAAAATGTGTTCTCATGACTAGCGTCAAGTTCCTCATTCCTAAAGCATCTTCCCGGGAAAATGGCCTTGAGTGGAGCACCATACTTTCGCATAATTCTATTTTGAGCAGCGGAAGTGTGTGTTTTGAGCACTTGTCCATTGTCGAGATAGAATGTGTCTTGCATATCTCTTGCAGGGTGATTCTTCGGCACATTGACTGCTTCAAAATTGTTGTATTCTGTCTCTATCTCATATCCGTCCTCTACAGTGAAGCCCATGCTGGTGAAAATCTCCACCACTCTGTTTTGAATAATGGTGATGGGGTGCAGGCTGCCTCTCTTCTCTGTTGATGGAATGGTGAGGTCTAGAGTGGGCGTAGATTGCACTCTTTTATTTAGTTTAGCCTCAGCTATTGCCACTTCTCTGTCATGAATGAGAGATTGCAGTTTCTCTTTTAGAGAATTCATCTTCATGCCAAATTCCTTCTTTTTTTCTACAGCCAAATCTTTCATTATTTTCATTTTTTCGGCTATTTTGCCATTTTTGCCGAAATATTCTGCATAAAAAGCACCCAGAGAGTCACTGGTCTGTGTGTTTTGTATGTCATTTTCTGCTGCTAATAACATTTCATCTAATTCGTCCATATTTTCTCCTTTAATTTGAAAAAGCCCTAGTGACAAAAAGTCATTAGGGCGAGTTTCCACGCGATACCACCTAATTTCAGCCTACATAGGCCCTCATTATACGCTATGACGGGCGCACCCGCTATGTGCTACTTAGTTTCACACTAGGGCTAGAAAGTGAATTCGACATCACACCACAATGCACCCCTTACAGCGTCAACTCCATGTTGAGGTGTGCTCTCTGTAATGTGGCGATATGTGACATCTACTAGTCTTTCATCATCGCTTTTATTGACAAGCATAATTTTATGCTTTATTACACTCTTTGTCAAGCGATTTTTTAATATGGAATAGCGTAATTTGTTGTAGTGTGCCAAAGATAAGATGTGGATATGTAATATTTATGTATTAGGTGTAAGCAGGTTGAGATATGTATCGGGGATTTGACCTATGATGAGACACTCGCTTATGAGATAGTCTACGGCTTTAGTGAACTGATGCGTGGAAAAAGGCAGAATAAGTGATGCGGTGGCATTGATTCTAATATACACCTTATGCGAAGTCTGGTTGATGCCCACAGAATTGAATGTGGTGAAGAAATCACAGGTGATATTGCCGAGGGGGTTGACAGAAAAGGAGATATTCTCTCCTCTACCACTCAAAAAAGTGATACCAGACAACGTCCCGATGGGAATAGATATTCCTAGACTGCTATTGATATCCAGTTCTCTCTGAGTCTCTATGGCGAGAGAATTGGCAATGCTATTGATGGTCTGTGCGTTGGCGATAATAGATGAGATATTGCCCTTTTCATCATATTTAATATCAAACAAATCATCATAACTTATTGTGGAAATATTGAGAATGGCGCTATTGCAAGATTTAACCAGTAGTCTATTTATTTCCGCCTCGCCATAATTCAAGACTATAGGATTGATAGTCCTTGATACATATACTACAAATAGTATTACAACTAATAACAGAATAAAGAGCATAAAAAGTGCTCTTTTTCGCACTTTTCTCTTCCTGTAATACTTAAAACTGCCACAGACTCCTTCCACACTAATATATATGAATATTAGTCATTAATATTTCTTAAGAATCATGTTTTTTTGCTATGAGAACTAAATATGAGCGCAAAAAGATATGCAAAGCCCACCGCAGCCGCAATTCCTCCCGCAGTGGCAGTAATCCCGCCTGTGAATATTCCCAGAATTCCGTCTTTTGCCACAGCCTCTATGGCTCCTTTAGCAAGACTTGCCCCAAAGCCAATAATGGGCACAGTGATGCCAGATTTTGCAAATTCCTTGATAGGCTCGAATATGCCTATTGCTTGCAAGAAAACCCCTATTAGTTCGAACAAGACAAGTATCCTCGCAGACGTCATTCTTGTCCTAATTATCAATATTTGAGCAAGGCTACAAATAAGCCCGCCTATTAAAAATACTATAAGATAAGTTAAAACGCTTGACATAAAAAACACCTCTTTTAGTGCTAAAAATATATTTTATTTGCCTTTTTCCACCACTATAGCATGTGCAATGCCGGGGATAGTCTCTCCCTGTTGTGATGAAGTGGTGGATAGAAGGGCGCCTGTTGACATGAGAATAACTTTCTTATATTCCCCACTATCTAGTTTGGCTAAAATATAAGAATTGATTACACTAGCACTGCAACCACAGCCACTCCCTCCCATGAACGTATTTTGACTAGATGAAAACATCATCTGCCCACAATCGCAATAGTTGTTTCCTAATTTGTATCCATGATGCTCCATAAGGTCAATTAGGAGTTCACTACCTAATTTTCCTAGGTCTCCTGTGACAATAAGGTCATAATCCTGCGCAGAAGTGCCAGTATCTTTGAACAAATTACAGAGAGTATCTGCAGCGGCAGGTGCCATGGCGGCTCCCATGTTGTTCATGTCATTTATGCCAAAATCAATCACCTTGCCAAAGGTTGCATGAGTGATATTGTGCCCTTTGCCTTCTCTTGACAATATGCTACAGCCTGCACCAGTCACCGTCCATTGTGATGTAGGAGGCCTTTGACATCCGAGTTCAAGTGGATATCTAAATTGTCTCTCTGCTGTGCTAAAATGACTAGAGGTGGCACATGCCACTGTATCAGCGAACTCTCCGTCTATCAAACAAGCCCCCACAGCGAGGCTTTCTGTCATTGTAGAACACGCACCGAATAGCCCAATAAATGAGGTTTGAAGTTGCCTAGCAGAAAATGACGAGGAGATAATTTGGTTGAGCAGGTCTCCACTGAGCAATATATCTATGTCAGTCGACAGCATATTGGCCTTGTCTGTAGCGCCGAATATGGCTTGTTCCAGCATTTTTCTCTCAGCTAGTTCGTAGGACTTTTCGTTAAATGTATCGTTTTTTAGAATATAATCAAAATATTTTGCTAGTGGACTTTCTCCCTCTTTTGGTCCTACTATGGCATAACCATTTATTATCTTCGGTGGCATGGTGAATTTTATTGTGTGCTCTCCTACTTTTTTTAACATACTTACCTCTTAAAACAATCCTATAATATAGTAAATAATTCCTACCAATATGCTGGCAGATATCCCAGTCACGATGACTGGTCCTGCTATAGTAAACATTTTTACACAGACGCCGAATATAACTCCCTCTCTCTTAAACTCCAGTGCCGGAGATGCGACAGAATTGGAAAAACCGCTAATGGGGACTATGGAGCCCGCCCCAGCGAAATTGCCTATCCTATCATATACGCCAATTCCTGTGAGAAAAGATGCCAAGAATATGATGATGATTAGCGTATAACTCTGCACCACCTTATCTTCAAGCGATGGAAATATTGCTCCGATAGAATCAAATATCCCCTGTCCTATGCAACAGATAAGCCCCCCTACTAAAAACGCCCACAAAAGCGATGGAAAAAACTTAGTCTTAGGCAACCTATTCTCTACAAACTTGCTATAAGCCATATTCATCTTCTCTTTGTCCATTTTTACTCCTTTTTGTTAATCATTGCCTATTTATCAAAAAATATTCCTCTCATTTTTCATAAATATTTTTGAATTTTTGATGCAAAATAGAGATATAACAAATCTCGGAGGTGTATTATGAAAAAGTTTTTGAGTGTAATATCCATTGTCTTACTATGCATTATATTAGTAGGTTGTGGTCAGAATAATGCGCAATCTAGGCTCGCTATACAGAAATTGTCTTCTTCAATAGATAAAATGATAGTGGCAGTCAAGAAAGTAGATGTAATAGATGAGAGTAAAATAGATTTATCAAATGATTTAGGGTATTATATAGAAGAAAATAACGAAAGTAGACCTCTATTTTATCCCAAAGCAGAAAATGAAGAGAAAAGGACAAACCTTGAAACTCCTACCCCCAATAGAGCGAAAAATTATGTAGAAAATCAATCAAACACTACGGGAAATAACAGGAGATTTTACTTTATTTCCAAAGAGACGGAAGATAATTATGGCGACTTGTATTATATAAGTGACAGATGTGTCAATCTAATATCCAATGTAAAGGAAAGTAAAGATAACCTACTCAACAACTGCATGAAGACAAAGATGCTACTACAAAAAGTGTCCGATAGCAACATGAATATGAGTGAGGCAGACTTAAAGACTATGAGTAGTTATAATGAGGTCGTATCTTCCTGCTCTGATAGAGTATCGCATGATACAAAATGCTCCGATTGTGTCAATAATATAGCCAGCAAAAAGAGCAACTTGCTATCTAATAGTGGCTCTATGACTGCAGATTACCTAAAACTTGCAAGTGACCTAGATAATAATTATAGGTCTCTTGATAATGCCAATCTAAGTATATCTCAACTCAACAATTACCTACACAAATTGCTAGGAGAAGAAACCGAAAACAATCCATATATGGCAAGACATGGATATAATTATGAGTATAGAAATCCTTTTGCTGGACCAAATGACCAAATGCCACCGAGATACACTGAATTTAGACAGAATAGAGATGTAGACGAGAGAATCAAAAGAGGATATACAGACAACCAGATAATAGAAAACATCGAGTCAAGTCCTGATGACGTGAATAAAATAGTTCACCCATCTCACGAAGAAGATGAGCAAATCTTTACAAATAGTGATATAAATAATCAACCAAATAATGAGCAAATAAATCATCAATATATAGGTAAAGATGTAAATAATACAAGAGATAACCAACCAAAAGACTCACCATCTAATGATGAGATAAATGCCAATAAAAGTATTGATGAAATAAATAAAGAAATACTAAATAAAGAAGTAATAGATAAAGAAGTAAATGATGATAACATAAATGATGATATATTAGAGCCCGATAATAACCATAAAAATCAAGAGAAAAATGAGCAAAATAATTCTCTTGACAAAGACAACCACAATAATAACAAAATGATAGATAAAGAAAATGAATTAAATAGAAAAAAGCACTTTAATGAAATTTATCAAAAATATGTTAAACCTAACAGACTTCATGAAAAGAGGTCAAGACAACTCCCTTCTCCCAGAATGTATAATAATCTAAAAGATAATGGAGTGAAAATCGAAAAATATGAACAAGGGTTATCATATAACGGAATAAAAGAAGTTAGAGTATAAAAATGAGAACATATGGCTCCATATGTTCTTTTTAATAGATTTAATCAAAAAATAATATTCATCAGAGGCAGGATTTTAATTTATCTATCATT
>CAMYXB010000011.1 GCA_947303145.1 uncultured Clostridia bacterium
AGAGAGGGGAATAATACAAACTATGCGCTATAGTCAAGTCAACTTCCACTTTGCCAGCGGAATATATTGCCCCACCATTACCATTAGATGAGCTATTGCTACTGAACGATATGTAGCATTGGGTATAATAATAGCTACTAGTGAAATCTATCCTCTTAATAGACACTGCACCGCCGGCATAAATAGCTCCACCATTACCTACTGACCTGTTGCCACTGAAAGTCAAGTTATTATATTTAACTTGAATGGAGACATCTCTTGTGCAATAGATGGCCCCACCCATTCCTTTAGCTGACCAATTGTTGAAAGATATAGAGTAGCCAGAACTGGTCATTTCATTCTTTATACTCACAGTGCCACCATTCACAGAAAATGCCCCACCGTTGCCATCGGTGGCAGTATATGTATATGTCGAATAATGAGAAGTGCTGGCAGTATAGTCACCATAACCAGAGGTCGTCCTTTCGATAACTAAGTTTTTGCCATCAAGATACATTATGCCGGCCTGCTTGCCCACGCAAGTTTGGGCACCGCAGTTGGTAAATGTGATGGTAGAGTTGGAGTTGTTGTTGATATACAATCCGCCACCATGATCCTGAGATTTGCCACTAAAGGTTATCCTGTAGAACTGACTTACTGCCCCAGTATTCTCTATGTATATTCCGCCACCTAATTTCGCCTCGTTGAAATAATAATAGCCACCGTTACTAAAAGGAGACATATAGAGATAGGTGGAATTAGAAGCAGTATTCAGTCCGCTACAGGCATAGATAGCACCGCCGTTGTTATCTGCTTTGTTGCCATACATATAAGATGTGCCACCATTTGAACTCATAGTGATGGTGCCATAACAATATATACCGCCACCATTACCTTTGGAGTAATTGTAGGTAAAATAGTTTTCATCATAAATAGTTAGATTTGCCCCTGCATAGACAGCTCCGCCATCACCACCGCTTGCATTCACAATATTGTATGGAGATAGACGGCTTCTGTTGGAAAATTTTATTTTGCTATCCTGTATAGTCAAATTGCCAACAGCATAGACTGTGCCTCCACCTTGAGTGGAATAGTTGCCTTCGGCATACAAATATCTCAGAGTAAATGTGGCAGAAGAAGAATTGTTGATATACACCCCACCACCTTTAGTAGCATGATTATTATTTAACTGCGAAGGGACATTATAAGATAGAGAGGAATTGCCCACGTCTAAATATACAGCACCACCATTTCCTCCAGCAGAGTTGCCAGTCATAAATACTCTTATATATGATCCACTATAACTTAAACTTGCCTTGGAATATATGGCGCCACCACAGGAAGATGCAGTGTTGTTCTCGAAGTAATAATTAGGACTATTATAGCAGAAGAAACTCATTGCATTTTTACTATTATAGATAGCACCGCCATTCGTGGCAGAATTTCTCCTGAAATATACATTGCTGGAGGTGTTATTGCTGTCACCAATATATATATATCCATCGGAATATATGACACCACCAAGACTATCAGCATGGTTATCCTCGAATTTATACTCGCTATTTGTGGTATTTTGAATATAGAATGAGTAGTTATCATGTAAATATATCGCTCCGCCATCACCTGTGGCAGTGTTATTGGATATGTCACAACCATTTCTAAAGTAGACGTAAGAGCCAATGGAACTTAAAAATGCTCCAGAGCCATCTATCTTGAAACCCTTGGCGGTGACATTGTCGAAACGAATATGATGGGGATACGCATATGTCGAATTAGACGTAGGAAAATTCTGTGTGCGAACAACAGGATAATGACGAGTCTCATCAGTCGCATCTTTGAAAGTGATGTTATTAAATGTGATATTAACACCGCCAGACATAGCTATGCTGAACAAATGTCCATCAAAATCTCTTATAAGGGTAATGGGATGCCCTGACTCATTGACTCTCCTCTCTGTCACACTGCTGGAATTGGGGAAATAAGCATTGGAACTATAACCACTTCTACCTGCGAATATACTATCCGTGTAAATGGTGGAAAGGACAACTATGGGTTGCCCCATCTCTGCCTTGGCTATGGCTGTCTGTAGATTCTTTAGAGCGGTCTGAGGTGAATAACCGTCATTATTGTCATTGCCACTCGATGGATTAAGATAAACAGGGGGATATTCTGTCAAATCTATGCACGAATATATCTTGCCCTCTGAGATATAATAGACATACATCTTGCCCGATTCTGGTCTCGAAATATATGCATCGCCAGACGCTGAGGACAAGAGTGGAGTGATGGCTCCGATGGAGGCATTATTCGATGCAGGAACATAAGCAACAGCCAAGAAGCCCTTGCTATTTGCTGGGAAGCCGGAATAATGTGCCTCATATTGACCGGTGGTAGCATTGAATGCAATATTTATGTGTGCATTAGGATATTGAGAGAAGGCAGTTAGAAATTTGCCACCATCTTTATACTGAGTGAGCACGGCATCTTCCTGAATTGCACTCGGGAAAACCACTGGAGATGAAGTGGAGGTATCCTCTTCTAGTGGGGATATATTGCCAGAAAAGTGAGATTCTCCCAAATAATTGTCGTCATTGAATGTATACGCATCTATGTCATCTAAGTCTATCTTAATAATAGGTCTTATTCCCTTGGTGGTAAAATCTTCGTGGCCTATAGAGCCATCATGACAAACATATCCATAATTGCCTGCATTGTATCCTCTAAGCCAATATTCTCCATAACCCGTAGCTTCGTCATACTTGGTGCCGGCAGTTTTGGCATAATCTGTGGGCGATGCAAGTCTATTGCTAGTGATGTTTAGCCCATAGTTAGTTATATCTAGTTCTCCATTTACTCCATTGCTCATGGGGAGATATACATTACACTTAATGTTGCCCACATCACTTAAGGTGGTGATAGCGACAGAGTTCTGCTCAGTATCATTAAAGGCTTTGTCAAAGAATTGGACAGTATAATTATCTTGCGTTCCTACAAGACTTACTATCTTGAATTGTAGAGAGTCATTGTAATTATCAACAGAGACATCTTTTCTATATCTCACATAGAAATGATGATTCCCACTGGGAATGGGTGACCCGTCTTTCATTTTGTCAATTGTAAGGGTTTTGACACTACTCGAACTACTCCCATTGCACGAGTAGTAGCAATTCGCCAAGTTAAGTCCACTGCCAAATGAGTCATTTGTTATTGGAAGAGACTCATCTAAATAACTAAAAACTCCGTAGTCACAACCATGTTCAGCATAACTGATATATTCAATAACTACGGCATTATTTAGACCCCTAATAGTAAAATCTACACGACACTGGACATATGTGCTATGATAACCTTTATTAGCGTTAGCGCTCTCCCAGTATCCATTGGAATTTAGCACCCAACCGGAATCGACCTGTTTTACACCACTATTGTTAAATCGCCCCTGATCGGTGACAGAGTAATTAAATAATGTGAACATGCCATTGATAAAATTGACGATGCCACTAGATGAGAAAGTCTGTCCGCTGGTGATGTTTCCAGTATACCAACTGCTAGAGTCGATGATGTCATCTGTCATAAGTATAGCCTCGTTGCTACTATTCTTATCCAGCACTCGCCACTTGATAGGCTCGACTAGGAAAAGATATATCTTGCCGTCATTGTATCTGACATTGTCAAGAATCTCCTCCTCTTCGATGGGATCTACATTTTCTGGATCGGTATTTTCGGGATCAACCTCAGGGTCTACCTCAGGGTCTACCTCAGGATCAATTTCAGGGTCAAGATTTTCAGGGTCCACCTCGGGATCGATGTCTGTTTCAACGACATAATAGTCTGTGTATATCCCGCCAATAGAGGTGTCGTCAATACGAGTGGTGGAGAAGTCAAAGAGAGACTGGTCCTTGGAGAACACATCTGCGACTTGATTGTATGTATATATCTGCGTGCCGGCCTTGTAGGAGCCCACAGCAGTGCCTAATGTGTAATAATTGGAGTCTGCATCGTAGGAGATGGTGTAGCTTTTCCCCCCAACAGAGTGTGTGATACTCTTACTAGTCTGTGGGAAGAACTTGGACACATAGCAAGAGGAGAGATTGGATTCGGAATAAGTAGTAGTGTGCATTCGTGAGATAAGAGTGGAAATAATCCTCACCTCATCATCTTCAGACGAAGTGTCGTATTCTCCGATTAGAGTCTTGGGATATTTGCCATATTCGATGTAGTCATACTTACCGCCATTGCCTTCATAGCTTTTGATTTGGCTAAATGGCACAAGCGGAGTCACCTGTGCACTGGCCAGAGCCATGGTGCAAACTGACATAATGCCCACCATAACAGCGGACAACATGGCAAGCCATTTGATAATATTCTTCTTGAAATTACTCATAAATACACCTCATCTATTCTCGTAGATAACTCTATTATATTATTTTTTCTCTATGTTGGCAAATAAATTACAAAAAAATGCAAAAAAAATCGCAAAAAAAGTGAGGGAAAAAAATGCTTGTGTAATAATGCTTTTTCGCTTAAAATATAGATACAAGGTGGAAAAACGGCAAAAGGAAAAGAGGATATGAAAAAGTCTGCAAAAATCACCATATACAGCATTCTTTGTGGCATATTTTTAGTCGCATTGGTGCTGGGAAGTATATTTGACCTAGAGATAAGTAAAAATATGGCCGACATTACACCCAGAGTTTACTACTCGCAAAATCCATTCGCCACAATATTTGAAACTTTTGGCGAGAGCATAGTGTATGTGCTGTGTATAGTGGCCCTGGCGATATTATTCTTCAAAGTGCGAAAAACTGCCTTTCACAAAAGATATATAAAGTGGATAATCGCTATCCTCATTTTGATAATCAGCGCGATGATAGCTGCATATGGCATCTTGAAGGTGATACATTATCTAAAGATTCACTCTGACCTCAAGGAATTCTTGGCGACAAACACATCGAAATTGCTCATAGTAGTGGCTGTAATGTGTGTCCTCGTGGCAGTATACAGCCTCACATCTCTCATAAGTGACGAGAATCTTGACCGACTATACAAGTGGGCTATAGCAGTGCTCGTGGTGTCCGCTCTATCCAATGGAATAACACAGGTGAGCAAATACATCTTCTGTAGAACAAGATTTAGAGCAATGGTTTATGAGGGATATATGGACTACGAATACTACACTCCTTGGTTCGTCATAAACACCAAAAAATTCGCGTCAATATCCAATTTTGCAAGTGATTATTTCAAGTCATTTCCTTCTGGACATAGTTGCGCTGCCGCTAGCACATTCTTACTCCTTCTGCTCCCTGCATTTTGTCCCAAACTCAACACCAAGTCTTTCAAAATCTCCGCTACAATACTCTGCACGACTTACACCGCTTGCGTCATGTTGTCTAGGATAATAGCCGGGGCACACTTTCTCACCGACACACTCATCGGCAGTGGCATAACTATAGCGTGCATCATCGCATATTATTTCACAATAGTTAGAAATAAAAAAGCAAAATATCTGTGTGCATAAAAGATATTTCAAAATGGTCAGTTTGATATGGAAAACTGACTTTTTTTATAAAAAAATAATGTTTTTACGCAAAATTTAAGAAAAAAAATGATATTTTTTCTTTTTTAATGCAAAATAATTAGTGTATGACTTTGGTTATTTTTTGTAAAAAATAACTTATAAAATGGATAAACTATAGTAGCAAAAAACTGGGAGGGAATAAAAAATGAACATAAACACTTCGCCCAATAGGCGTATGGACGAGGAAGATAGTGTGGGTAAGGTGACGGGATTTTTCCTCTTTCGCAATATAATAAATGGATATAATGATGACAAAGACAAGGAGGAGGAAGAGCGAAAGTCTATCAAAAAGTATGGCAATATTGCACTAATATTGTCCATTATATCTCTTGTGCTGTCTCTCTGCTCCATAATACTTAGAATGTCGCAATATGACAACATCGGCGTGCCTTATGCAGTGATGAGCATCTTATACATAGTGGGTGGGATAATGGTAGCCTCTCTTCTTGGCATATATGGCTTCGTATTCTCCGTCATGCAAGTGAGACTGAATAGAAAGTCTATAGGAATAATTAGCCTCATTTTGTCCGTATTGTCTGTCTTATCCAGTCTTTCACTCATAGTGTTTTTAATAATATAAAAAAAACACAAAAACCACTTTTTCATCATTTTTTATGCAAAAAATTCGATTTTTTAGTGTATTTTTGTGATAAAAATCATTTTTTTATGTGTTTTATTCAAATAACAATATCTTTATGCTCTACCTGCGCTTTTGTAGAGATTCATTCTATCTGCCACAAGTCCCGCCACCTCTCGCATTCCGCTTGATAGATATTTTCTATAGTCGATGTTAGACTTATTTTCCTGTATATCTGACAATATGCCGATGAGATATGCAATCCTAATGTCTGTGTCGCCATTGATTTTGCAGATATTGGAGGAAGAGACTTCTTCGAGAAGGTCTCTAGACAAGCCCTTTGCTCCCCTTATATCCACACCAAGTTCGAATAATTTATTCACTTGAGCCGCTTCCACTCCGCTGGCACCATGCAGAACAAGAGGAATGTTTGGCAGAGCCCTCTCTATCTCTTTCAATATGTCCATATTGAGTCGAGATTCGCTAGAATACTTGTATGCACCATGCTTGGTGCCAATGGCTATGGCGAGGCTATCCACACCCGTCCTGTCGACAAACTCCTTCGCCTGCTTAGGTGAAGTGTAGACGCTGTTTTCCTCACTGACATTGATGTCATCTTCAATGCCAGCAAGAGAGCCCAGTTCCGCCTCCACATACACACCTCTCTCGTGAGCATATTCCACCACTTTACTGGTAATTGAAACATTGTCCTCAAAGGGAAGCATGCTGGCATCAATCATCACAGAGTCGCACCCAATCTCTATAGCCCGCTTCACACTATCTAGCGATTTGCCATGGTCTAGGTGAAAACTGACTGGCACTGTGGCTTGTTTTCTTGTGGCAGAAATGACGCCCTTTAGATATTCATCTCCCATAAAGGACATCGCTTGCTCTGAAATCTGCAATATGACTGGCGAGTGACAATCTTCTGCACTGCTCATTATTGCCTTCAAGACCTCAAGCGTGGCGAAGTTGAACGCCCCCACAGCATAATGCCCTTTAAGTGCCTTTGACAAAATATATTCTCCCATTTTCACTCCTTTTAACTTTTAGTATGTCTATATTTTAGAGCATTTTACAGAAAATGTTAAATGATTTTTCACTTTTTTGATAGAAAAATGTATCTCCTGCCTCAAATATAATTTATATAAGTTTGAACAGTCCACTTCTTGTTTTTTTAGTTGAAGAAAGTGAAATAATTAGATATAATATTGTTATGAGGATAAGTTATTTCGTGTATTTAAGAGAAGAAAAGGACGCTATCGACTATTTGAAGAAATTGACAAATAGTGATTTTTTTTCAAACAACGACACAAGCGATATGACGATATTCCTCCCAAATGGCATGAAGAATGTAAAAAAAATAAAATCTATTCTCAAAGACAAATGTGATTCCACACTTATCTATACTGATGACAAATATTCTTTCAACGATGCCTTTTATAATGCAGTGGAAAATATGGAGGGCGATGTGTGTATCATGCTCGATAGTGCTGTCAAAAATTTCACGCCTCTAGTCAAAAAATGCCTTGAGAAGCACGAAAAGGGTGCCAGAATAGTGAGAGTGTGCAAAAGATATAAAGGGATAAAAGCATTCTTCCATAAAATGTGGCATGGGATATATGGCTTCTTCTGCAAAATATTCACCAGCAAAGTTGATGAAGAGAATGTGATATCTCTAGGACTAATTGACAGATATGTCATAGACCTAATGAAAGCCCTGCCCGCTAAAAGATGCATGCTGAAGAATGTCACAGGACTATATGACGTGTCCACTGCCACGATATATGTGGACGATAAAAAATTGCCAGAAGATACGGTGACGAAACAGCAAACAAAAGATAAGAGAAACTTCATCATATCCATCTCCCTTATCCCGCTAATAATCACTGCCCTAGTGATAGCAAATATTCTCACCTCACCACACCCTGCAATAAATGTTGGACTTATAATTCTTGCTATATTTAGCATAATCATCTCTTGCTTCTCACTTCCAAAACATATATTTTTGTGTAGGAATTATCCACTAAAGAAAACAAATATAAAAGTAGAAAAAATTGAGAAAAAATAGTATTTTTCTCTTTTTTTTATATAAAAAACGTGTTTTTTTGATAAAAAAAGGCATTTTTTATAATTTTTTCATAAAAAAATATTTAATTGGGACAAAAAAATTGTGAAAAATATTTGTCTAAATTCTGCTCATCGTGATATAATTGTGTCATCACATAACAAGGAGATAGAATATGAAAGCAAGAATAGGAATAAATGGATTTGGAAGAATAGGCAAACTCGTTCTTAGAGCCAGCATGGACAGAGATGATGTAGAGGTGGTGGGTATCAATGACCCATTCATGACTGCAGAATATGCCAAATATATGCTGGAGCATGACTCTATACATGGACGCTTTGACAAGGAAGTGGTGGCCACAGATAACAGTCTCGTAGTAGATGGACATGAGATAAAATTTTATAGCGAAAAAAATCCAGAGGAAATACCTTGGAAAGAATGTGGAGCGGAATATATCGCAGAAGCCACTGGCAAGTTTACCAATCTCGAGGGAGCCGAAAAGCACATTGTGGCAGGGGCTAAGAAAGTGATAATCACTGCTCCAGCGAAAGATGGTATCCCCATGTTCGTCATGGGTTGCAATGAGGATAAATATGACAAGAGCATGGATATAGTATCAAATGCCTCTTGCACGACCAACTGCCTCGCACCTCTATCCAAGATAATCGATGATAAATTCGGCATCGAAGAAGGGCTGATGACCACAGTCCACTCCACCACTGCCACTCAACTGACAGTGGACGGGCCAAGCAAAAAGGACTGGAGAGGCGGAAGAGCGAGCAGTTGCAACATCATTCCCTCCACCACTGGAGCCGCTAAGGCTGTGGGCGAAGTTTTGCCAGAACTCAAAGGCAGGCTGACGGGCATGAGTTTTAGAGTGCCGACACTAGACGTATCTGTCGTGGACCTCACTGTCAAACTGAAAAAAGACGCCACCTATGAAGAAATCAAAGAAGAAGTGAAACATAGGAGCGAGACTGACCTCAAGGGAATTGTGGGATACACAGAGGACAGCGTGGTTTCGAGCGACTTCATACATGATAGTAGAACTTGCATCTTTGATGCAAATAGTGGCATAATGCTCAGCCCTAGATTCGTGAAACTGGTGGCATGGTATGACAACGAGTGGGGATATAGTTGCAAGACTCTCGACCTTATCAGTCACATGTCAAAAGCATAATTTTATCAAAAAATACTGAAAAATTACATTTTTTACAAAAAATATTGCAAAAAATCATATTTTTAATAAAAATTTAATAATTTTTAATTCATGGCATCACTAAAAAACAGTGGTGCCTTTTTTTATATTTTATCAAGAAGCGAGATGTTTTCCTTAATAATTTTGAGCATATTTCTCTTCATCAGTGATGATGTCTCAAAGTTGCTATATGTGCTATATAGCACTTCTTCCACTAATTTTGTCACCACATCATACGACGAAAGGAGAGCGCTCTTGTATTTAGAGGAAATGGAGGAAGAAGATATAATGTTCACAAAATTCCTAAAATCAGTGAGCACTTGTGCCACCTGTCCAGAAAATGAAGATCTAGAGAGATTGCCCTTATCGAATTGAATATCTATATTATATAGTGAGGAGTATATCTGTCTAAATTTATATAATCCCTCTTCTATAAGTTCCTTCCCCTCCCCTCTATAATCTCTGCGAAAGTGCGGAACAGATATATTGACAATGCGAGCCTCATATCCGAGGCGAATGAGATTGGCTTGAACTTCTTGCGCTTCGATGAGTGTGGGATAGGTGGAAGTCAGGACAAAATATTCTCCATGATGATACACCTCTCCCATAGCACCTGTAGGAATGATGCTTCGTGCATACAAAGTGGCGTCCTCTTCACTTTCAAAGTCTTTAGCAGACACACCATATATAATACACTCAGTCACGTCAATTCTATCTACGAAGAATAACCCCTTTTTGTGAGTAATGATGCTAGAAAAAATATCGGAAATATTGAAAATTAACATAAATGATGCCATTAATATAAAAAAAGTGAACAAAATTGATAGAATTTTGCTATTTTTCTTATGCTTTTTATAATCTTTCTCTACAATCTTTGCAAACTGTGGCACTAAAATTTGCAATCCGCCTTTTTATGAAGTTAAATAATAATGTATACGCCATATCGGCTATCAATATGAATATAAAAGGAGGAGGAATATGCTAAAAGTTATGTTCGACAGAGTTCTTGCTAAGGAGGAGGATATGTCGCTCACTCTAGACAGCGGAATAAGTATCAGCGAAAAGTCGCTCGGCAACATTCGTCATGCCAAAGTGGTGGCTGTGGGTGATGGAGTGACGGAATATGGAGTCTTCACTCCCATGCAGATAAATGTCGGCGACAGGATTTTCTATGAGGACCATGTCGCAATCAAGGATAAGATAAATGGCGAAGAATATGTGATACTTAGGCAAATTGATGTAATTTGCATAGAAAAATAATAAAAAAAGGATAAAATAATATGAAAAACTATATAATAAATGAAAAATACAAAGAAAAACTGTTATCTGGAAGTAAGAAAATTTGCGAGATAGTGGGTTCCACGCTGGGTCCTAAGGGGAGGAATGTGGCATTGGATAGAAAGTTCTCTGCCCCACTCATAACCAATGACGGAGTGACTATCGCTAGAGAATATGAATGTGATGACGTCTATGAAAACATGGCGTGTAAACTGATAAAAGAGGCCTCCATCAAGACCTGCGATATGGCTGGTGATGGCACCACCACAGCCATAGTCCTGTCTGGCAAACTACTAGAAGAGGGGATAAGGGCGCTTTCATCAGGGGCTAGTCCCATTCTTATAAATAAAGGAATAAATTATGCCAAGGATAAGGCAGTGAGCGAGATAAGGAAAACAGCCAAAAAAATAACCACGAATGAGGAGATAAAGCAAGTGGCTACCATTTCCAGCCAAAGTGAAGAGATAGGCAGACTCATAGGCAAGGCATACGACATGACAGGTTCCACCAATATCTCCCTGCAAGACGCAAAGACAGACAAGACAGAACTTGTGTATCTTGAGGGGCTGACATTAGATACTGGTCTTGTATCTCCCTATCTTACGACTAACATGGAAAAGGGTGTATGCGAATATGACGAATGTTTGCTTTTGCTTACGGACAAGAAATTAAATTCCTTTGGCGAACTGGTGCCTATTCTAGAAAAAGTGATGACGTCAGGGCTTCCGCTAGTCATCATGTGTGATGATATAGATGACGAGACTCTCTCTAGCATAGTCATCAACAAGATGCGAGGCACTTTCAACTGCTGTGTCATCAGGGCTCCGCTTTATGGTGAAAAGAGGCTGGCTCTCATGGAGGACATCGCTTCGCTAGTTTCTACCGAAGTGGTGACATCAAGCAAGGGCATGAGTTTGTCTCAAATAAATATAGAAAATCTAGCCCTGCTGAAGCATATAAAAATAACCAAGGACAAGACCACGATTATCGCTAAAAACATAGACAATGCAAGACTTGATGCTAGGAAGAATTTAATAAAAGAACAGATAGCCACTTGCGACATTGACTATGATAAGGAAATGCTGAAAAACAGGCTAGCCAATCTCTCTGGCGGCGTGGCGACAATCATGGTTGGCGCCAACACAGATATAGAGCAAAAGGAAAAGAAAATGAGGATAGAAGATGCTATATCCGCCACTTCATCTGCTATGGAAGAAGGCATCGTCTCGGGCGGAGGTGTGACACTATATAATATTTCTAGCAAAATAAAATGTGAAAATGGCATGACAAAAGATGAGATGCTGGGAGTGAAAATACTAAAAGAGTGCTTGCGTGAGCCACTAAAAAGAATACTAGAAAATGCCTCATTAGATAGTGATGAAATAATGAAGAGAATAGAAAAAAGCAGGACAAAAAACTATGGATATGACGCACTAAATGACAAATATTGCGATATGATAAAAAGTGGCATAATAGACCCTGCCAAAGTGACAATATCCGCCCTCTCAAACTCCGTCAGTGTGGTGACCACTATGCTCACCACTAATACCTTAATCTGTGATGATGAAAGCAATAAAAACACACAATAAACGATAAAAAAAAAATCCACCAGTGAACCTGGTGGTTTTTCATATAACGGGTAAAACCCTACTTCATAGGCAGCACGAAATCGTGCGTAGTCTAACTATGCCTATTGCAAATCTTTCCGTTATTTTTTGAATGGGTCGTTTATTTCATATATTGTCATCTGTTCCATTTCTTTATCTTCTTTCAGTTGATTCGCAATATATTCCTTAATCTTTTTGGTGTTCTTTCCTACTGTATCTACATAATATCCTCTACACCAAAATTCTCTATTCCTATACTTAAATTTCATATTTGCATATTTTTGATAAACTAAGATACTACTTTTTCCTTTGAGATACCCCATAAATCCGCTTACGCTGATTTTTGGTGGTATCTCTAAGAGCATATGCACATGGTCTGGGCATACCTCTGCTTCAATAATATTAACTTCTTTCCATTCGCACAAACTCCTTAGAATTGCACCTATCTCTAATCTTTTTTGATTAAAGAAAACCTTTCTTCTATACTTAGGGGCAAAAACTACATGATATTTGCAATTCCAAGTCGTGTGTGCTAAACTACTATTTGGGTTTACTTTTGACATATTTAATTTTCTCCTTTTGTGAATATATTTTGTTAGACTACAAAACAATATTAACACAAAAGGAGAAAATTGGGCTCATCGGTAAACCTAAAATGAACCCCCAGACTATCTGGGGGTTTTATATTACAATAAAAAACACAAGCCTAAATAAAGGTTTGTGTTTTTATAGATTGTTTTATATATTTTTTATTTTCTTGTAATGAAATCTTTTACAGCCTTTGCGACAGCGATATCAGGTGTGCTTTCTGCGAGGGCAATCAATTTCTCATATCCAGCATTGGATAGTTTTATTTGTTCTCTTTTAATGGCGAGGGGAGTGATGGCTTCTCCACATAGTGGACAATAATTGAATTTTTCCTCAAGTATTGCATTACAAATCGGACATTGACTTCTCATCTTTTTCCTCCTCATTGATAATGGGGTGAATGCCATTTCTACTGGCATATATATTGGCTCTCTTTACCAAATCTGTGGATTGATACATGGTATTCTTTGCTATTTTTTGCTCAATTCTCTCTAGCAGAACATCTTTTAGAACCTTATTCTTTACAGATTCACTGTATACGATCATTTCAAGAGGATTTACCTGTGGTATATTGCCTTCGACCACTGTAAACTCTCTATTCGCTGGCATACGTAATGAGAACGTGTTGTAATTCCTAGGTCTTTCGCTGGGATTTTTCTTCTTAGGAGTCTCTACGAAGGTGCTCTCACTAGATACATAATAGTCCTTTGGTCCCTTTTTGCCTGCTACATTGGTGTTGGTGACGAACACCACATCGGCTAGGTTTTCACCGCTATTCATTCTCACAGCATTTTTGGCGGCTTGACCTTTCATAGACTTCGATAGAGAGTTGTTGGTCAAGAGACCTATTGTGCCGAAAGTGCTTTCGCCATTTTCATGCTTCTTTTCGACATTTATGATGGTGTTAATGCCACGAATATAGTGCAGACGAGGATTGTTTATGGAAGCCACTATTGTCTCTAAAACATCTATCTTAAAGTATTTGTTGATTTTCTCTTCTTGAGCACCATTGACTAGATAGATGTCGACATCAGGGAATCTCAAAGCGAAAGCGAGGTCTCTTTTCAGCACTTTGACTCTCTCACCGAGAGCGAAGAAGAGTGCCTTCTTTATGCGGATAGACTCACTCTCCTGCTTCTCACCACTTGAAGATTCGAACTCCAATAGTCCTTCAAGTGATGGCTCAGCACTCACAGGTATCTCTTGTTCAATGATTTTAGCATTGTTTAGGTTGCTTAGTTCCCATTCTTGACCGAGCAAATCTCCGCCATAAATAATGCAAACCTTGTTGCTCTGGGTATCGGCACGAGTTATGTTATGTCCAAAATTTTTCTTGTTGGTCTTTTCTTCCTCTCCGAACATGGGGTTGCCCATATCTCTAATGTTAAGTCCATTTCTAAAAATGAGGTTGAGTGCCTTTTGGTCTTTGGAGACGACTATGGTCTCCTCACTTATGGGGCTGGTCTGACGCTGATGTATGGCATCAAAGTAGTCCTGTTGAGTGGGGCGTTTTAGACTATTAACTTCTTCAGATGTAGCCCAGTTGACATTCCCACGCACATTTCCTGTGAAATCTTCGCCACTTTCTTTAATGTATTTTTCGATGACTTCATGCCCTTTATTGGGACTTTGGTTGTGTCTATTAGCCATTTTTCTCTCCCTTTACAGTTCCTTTGCTTCGTTTATATTTGCTTCGTCTATAGTAGACTTCTCACATTCTTCCTCTGTCATATTTTTATATTTCTTTATGAAATTAAGTGACTTACAATCTCTCGTATGTTCTTTGAGTTTTAAGTAAAGTTCCTTGTTTGGCAAATCTTTGATTGACTCTTTGATTAACTCTATGTCGGGCTCCTCATACACTTTCATATAGTTCTCTGCTTCTTCTGTATATTCGTTGGAGTTCTTCCTAAACATAGGCATGCGGATGCACTTCAGCACATATTCTGGCTGGACATCTCCGTTGGACATGGTGTGATAGTTATTGCGCTCAAGACAGAAGTCATATATATATACATTGGAATCTGAAGGGGCATATCCAGCAGCGAGAGCATAATTGGATACCTCCTGAAGAGTGGACTCACTGATGACCACAGCATCTTTCTTCATGATGCTCACCAGTTTGCCTTGTTCATCGAATACAGGCACCTTTTGGGAGATGACGCCAGAGGCGTTGGAATGGTGATGACCGGTGATGATGGCATCTACAGCCTCACCACAATCATTGAGGTAGGCTATAGCCTTGTTGTATTCTGACTCAATGCTACTGGCAGAAGAGCCACCTCTGCCTGAACCATGGTGTAGATATATGGAGAATGTCCTAGGCTCTCTCTTGTGGTCGCAAGTAGGGACTTGGAATTTGAGAATCACACCGAATTTGCAATGTTGTGGACCAATCCAACTGTGACTGGCTGGGTCGTATGTCCTCAGTCCATCGATGATATGTCTTGTAGGTGACATATTGGATGCACTCCATCTGCTTCCGTTCTCTCCGTCATGATTGCCATCTAGCATGAGAGGTATCTTGTCTACAATGGAAGAGTAGAGGTCTATCTCTCTAGCGATGGCTCTTTGATTGCCATATTTGTCATCATGAGCGTTCTGGTCTGCTTTGATGACAGAATTGACAGCATCTCCGCCAAGCACACAAAAGGCATTGGCTGTTTGCTTGACGAAATGGACTGCCTTTTCCTCCCTTATGGCGTTGGAACCGACAGAGGCACTGTGCAAGTCAAATAGTGGCACAAGGCATATGTGTGAGAATATGGACTGTGATTGCTTCACCTCTACTATTTCTATTGCTCTTGGGTCAAAAGCTCGCTCTCTTGCATACTCTTTTGTGAAGTCTAATGCCCTTTTTTCCATGTCGTCATTCTTAAAAAATGTAAATTGGCCGTTACCCATATAGGTTCCTCCTCATTTCCTATTTGTTGGTTTTATTATACAATAGTTGCCGTCCACTGTCAATACTTGCATTCAAAAAAAGCATGTAGTGCTTGTTGATGCTAGAGGAGAGAGGATATGATAATGTTTGTCATTCTGCTGCCGAGCGAAGCGAAAGCACTTTACAAATAATTGACAAAAAAGGCTATGAATAATATAATGGTCGTATTGAGAGAGTAGTTATGAAAGAAAAGACTAATAAGTGTAAAAATTGTGGCGGAGATATGAGTTTCGATGTCGAGAGTCAAAATCTCAAATGCACTCATTGTGGGGGCACTGTGTCTTTCGACATCATTCGTGCACCATTTATTAAGAAGGAATATCGCCAAGACAGTGTTATTTCTAAGGAGATAACAGAGCACACAGAGTATATCTGTTTGACTTGTATGAGGCGAAGTGTGGTGAAGAGAAGTGAGGGAATACTAGAGCGTTGCCCATCATGCGGTGATGCCAATTTGAAGAAAGTTCTCAAAGTGGACTATCGTCCAGATGGCATTATTCCATTTAAGATATCTCATCAAGATGCCCTTTCTAGATTTTTTGAGTGGATAAAGAAGAGAAAGTTGTCTCCCAATATGCTAAAAAGACTGGATAGGACGCAGAAAATGGTGGGAATGTATATTCCAGCATATTATTATGACTTTGTCGCCACTAGCACATACTCTGGTGTGGGAGTGAGGTCTAGGAGAGATAAGGACGGACATATAAGGCAGACTAGGCATAGATTTAGTGATACAGAAAGGGAAGAATACACCAACCATATCGAGTCTGCAGGACAGGAAGTGCCCACCAGTTCGCTAGCAAAATTAGGCTCTTTTGACACCACCAAGCTTTGTGTATATTCCAGCGAATATCTCTATGGCTGGGCTGGGGCAGAGGTCACCAGTTTTTTGCAAGATAACTACAAGAATATGACAGGATATATGTCACAATACATCGCTTCAAAGATTAGGTTCTCCCAGCCTTACGATTATGTGGAGAATTTCAATTGCGTCACTCTGTTCTCTAGCGTGAGATATAACTATGTCTATTTACCTATATATAAAGGGACATATAAGTATAGAGACAAGACCTATACCTATTATATAAATGGCGAAAATGGCACCGTCACAGGCAAGAGTCCCAAGTCCTTTTGGAAGATTTTTGGTGTAGCCATAGCACTCGCCATAGGCATAGCAGGAGTGGCTCTTTTGCTGTATCTTTTGAGTAGATGATGAGGGAAATAAATGAGAGTAGCGTTTTTAGGTAATAATGATTTTTCTGTAAGTGTGCTACGCAGGCTCCTTGAAAGTAGTCACGAAGTAGTATGCGTTGTGGGCAGTCTTGATAGCAAAGTGGGTAGAGGGCAAAAGGTGTCATTCAGTCCTCTCAAAGTTTTTGCTATGAAAAACAATATCCCTTTTCTGCAATATAGACGAGTGTCGAGTGGGGGCGAGGAGGATATAAAGTCTTTCAAGCCAGATGTCTTGGTGACAGCATCTTTCGGGCAGATTTTGAGGCAAAATATCCTTGATTTAGCGAAGTATGGTGTAATCAATGTGCATACATCACTTTTGCCTAAATATCGTGGCAGTTGCCCCGCCAATTTCGCCATTATAAATGGTGAGAAAGAAACAGGTGTCACTATCATGAAGACGGCTTTAAGTCTGGATAGCGGAGATATTATATTGCAAGAAAAATTGGACATTCTCCCAGATGAGACAGCGGGCGAACTGCTATCAAGACTTAGCGAGATGGGGGGAGACCTTCTTGTCAAAGCACTCGATAGCATAGAGAATGGCACAGCAGTCTATACAGAGCAAAACGAAGATGGCATGACATATTTTCCCATGCTACACAAGGATTTTGGAAGAATAGACTTTAATAAGACAGGAGAGGAGATACACGACTTCGTTCGTGGCATCAATCCTTGGCCAGTGGCATTTGTGACAAGTGGAGACCTTTCTCTCAAGGTTTACAAAGCATCGGCGGTGGACAATGTTTGGGAT
>CAMYXB010000012.1 GCA_947303145.1 uncultured Clostridia bacterium
AAGGTCTTGGTTCTAGTATCAGAGAATCAAAACAAAGGAGATAGAACTCCATACGAATACTTTGGCTCAGATGAAGAGAAATGGAATAAATTTGTCGCACGAGTAGGGCTCCTAAAGAATAAAGAAAAGAAAACATTCCTTCTCAAAAAGAATTTCTCGGAAGATGTGCAAAAAGAATATATCAATAGAAATTTGAATGACACACAATACATGGCCAGATTTTTGTTTAATTTGTTCAAAGACAATTTGCAACTTAGTCCATCAAAGAAGAAAAAACAGGTGCGTAGTGTGAATGGCGCAGTAACAAGTTATTTGCGTAAGTGCTGGGGTATTAGTAAGGTTAGAGAAGATGGCGACATCCACCATTGTATTGATGCGGCTGTAATCGCTTGCGTCAGTGATGGCCAAATACAAAAAATAACAGAATTTAATAAATTCAAAGAGATATTCGTCCCTCATAACGAAATGTTTGTAAATAGGTTAACTGGTGAGGTGATTAGCGAAGAGGAAAAGAATGAATTAGAGAAAAATGGTATAGACATGCTGTCCAAAAGATTGCCATTGCCTTATCCTCACTTTGTGAAGGAACTTAAACTTAGGACTAGGGATAACTACCTTAACAATGACTATTCGCAAGAAGAAAAAATGGATCTAGTGGGATTCGGCTACGAAAGCAATGAAGTCGCTATGGTTAAACCTGTGTTTGTTAGTCGCATGAAGACTGTCAAAAAGACCGGCGCCATTCACGAAGAAACCATGATGAGTTTGAGGGAATATGACGAGACGAAGAAACTAATAAAGACAGTATCTATAGAAAAGTTAAAACTTGGCAATAAACCAGAAATAGTCATGCTCAAAGACGACTCGCATCCAGAAGTGTCCATTGAGGACTATTATAGACCGCAAGATGATAGACTGTTGTATCTAAAATTGAAAGAGTATTTGATAGAACATGGCTCCATTGCTCCTAATGTCGAATTCCACAAGCCAAAGAGAGATGGCACAGATGGTCCTGTCGTGAAGAAGGTAAAAAAATATGTCTATACGACCAATTGTGTCAAGACTCCCAATGGTGGTGCCGCCAATGACAAGATGTTTAGAGTAGATGTGTTTAGAAAGGCCGGGAAGTATTATCTCTGCCCAGTATATATGAGTGATGTCTATGCTCACAAGTTGCCAAACAAGGTTATCGCTATTAACAAGCCATGGATAGACATAGATGACACATTTGAATTTCAATTTAGTCTGTATCAAAATGATTTGATTAAGATTAAAAGTAAGAGAGATATTGAACTCAAAAAGAACTTCAATAATCCCAATTCAAAAAAGATAGATTCTATATTGGCAAAAGAGTTTTTAGTTTATTATAATTCAACGAATATTCATACTGCTGCCATATTTGTTAAGTCATATGACAGTTGTTATAATGCTGAAGGGCTAGGAGTAAAGAACCTTCTCTCAATTGAAAAATACTATGTAGATATCATGGGCAAAGTTTATAAAGCACCAAAAGAAGAAAGGAAACCATTGTAATGGGATATATTAATGTCTTTATTTCGCAAAATGCTAGATTATACATAAAGAATTCTCAATTGTTCGTTGAGAATGAACAGAAAAAGGTGGATTATCCGCTAGAAGATGTCAATAGCATAATGGTGGAGAATCTATATACCAACTTATCTACATACACTTTGTCACAATTTGCAGAAAAGGGAATTTTACTTTTTGTTTGCGATAGGGCTCATCTTCCATGCGGAGTAGTTTTGCCATTTTGTGAGCATTATCAGACGCTGTCTGTCTTTGGCGAACAAATGGCGTTATCCAAACCTATAAAGAAGCAACTGTGGCAAGCAGTGGTGAAGAACAAAATAAATAACCAAAATGAAGTCCTTAATATTTGTGGAGGACAAGACGACCTAAAAAAATACGCAGACTCAGTATTAAGTGGTGACTCCACCAACAATGAGGCAAAAGCGAGTTCCGTTTACTTTAAGAAATTGTTTGGCCCATACTTTGGACGAAGGAATGAGAACGCAATTAATAGTTGCCTTAACTATGGTTATACAATTGTTCGTGGTTTTGTAGCAAGATCTATCGTCGTCCATGGTTTACAGCCTTTCCTTGGTATTAATCACTGCAATCAATTCAATAGTTTCAACTTAGCCGATGACCTTATGGAAGTTTTTCGTCCACTCGTTGACCTGTATGTGAAGTTGTGCCTCTCGCATTGCAAGGAATTAACCCCTAAGATAAAGATGGAACTCTTCAATCTCATCAATTATGATGTAGAGGTTGATAACCAAAGACAGACACTTTCTAATGCTATAGATATCTTGGTGGAGAGTTTTGTCCGTTCTATCAAATCAGGTAAAAATGAATTAAAAACTATCAAAGTATTTGGATTAAATATGCATAGTTATGAGTAGATATATGAGATTGTTAGTATTTTTTGACTTGCCGGTTAAGAAAAAGAGTGAGCGTCGTAGTGCTACTCAATTTAGGAATTATCTTATAAAAGATGGTTTTTATATGATGCAATTCAGTGTATATAGCAGGATTTGCAATACTATAGAGTCCGCCCGTATGCACGAGGAGCGAGTTGCCCTCCATGTCCCAAAGGCGGGCTCAGTCCGCTCCATGATAGTGACAGAGAAGCAATATGGAGCGATGAAGATTCTTTCTGGTGGAATAAAACCCAAAGAAAAGAAAATAAAAAGCCAGCAAATATCATTTTTTTGAAAAAATGAGAAATAAAAAAAGACTTAAAACCCTTTGTTTATAAGGATTTAAGCCTTTTTTCTTTAGCAACCTATTATACCATACCAAAATTAAATAGGGAACTAAAACATCTCTTTGATTATACAGACAATAGAGAAAATTATACCATACCAAAATTAAATAGGGAACTAAAACTCGTAAGTGCTGTCAGCATTGTAGTAGAAGATTATACCATACCAAAATTAAATAGGGAACTAAAACAGAAATTTTTTGCCCAGCACTTGCCATGATATTATACCATACCAAAATTAAATAGGGAACTAAAACTAAGTTCTTAAACATATATTTAACTATGTAGATTATACCATACCAAAATTAAATAGGGAACTAAAACACAAATGACGACACTGTAGCGTGGACTAAAATTATACCATACCAAAATTAAATAGGGAACTAAAACATTCGATTTAAGAATTCATATGTGTCTATCATTATACCATACCAAAATTAAATAGGGAACTAAAACAATACGAATTGGTCCATGTCAGTGCTTTCAATTATACCATACCAAAATTAAATAGGGAACTAAAACCATCCACCACTAGGACAACTCATTTGAGGAATTATACCATACCAAAATTAAATAGGGAACTAAAACCGACTTTCAATTTCTGGAAGAGAATTCTCAATTATACCATACCAAAATTAAATAGGGAACTAAAACAATAGTTCTTTACAGAATTCAATGTCGGCTATTATACCATACCAAAATTAAATAGGGAACTAAAACTTTTCGATTAGTATTTTTTTATTTTCTACTATTATACCATACCAAAATTAAATAGGGAACTAAAACTCTTGTGCTTTCTTGTTGTAATATGATTTAATTATACCATACCAAAATTAAATAGGGAACTAAAACAAGTATTCTAGCTTGTTCTTCATATTTGGAATTATACCATACCAAAATTAAATAGGGAACTAAAACTTGAAAAATGGCACTAAATCTCCCGCATTGATTATACCATACCAAAATTAAATAGGGAACTAAAACTTGCTTTTGCCTCACCTTACTCTTCCTCTCATTATACCATACCAAAATTAAATAGGGAACTAAAACTGCCCTCATATTTCTGTTAATTCATAAATCAAACTGCCCGTTTTTTAGGACATTGTATGTTGTATTATGGCGATGTGAGGAGGTAAAGATATGAATATAAACAATTTGAAACTTGACAAGAATGGCATAACATCAATCATTGCAAGGGGATATATAAAAGGAGGTTTTATTGACGAACTAATTGGTGCGAACAAGGGCAAAAGAATAACCATGTGGCAAAACTGCGATAGATACTATCCATGTGACAGGATATGTCTTAACATGGCAACCGACCTAAGGAGGCTTTTGTTGGAGAACCATGATTTTGACATTCTAATTATAGACTGTTTTGTAGAATGGTGCAACACGAGAGAAGTTGTTGAATTTCTAAAATATGTTAAGGATTGTTCGCTTACAAAGAACAAAAAGATAGTAATATTCTTTAAGGTCAAATGGGACGACAAAAAATTTGATGACGAGATAAGACTAGAAGATTTTAAGGTATATAAAGAAATTATTGAAAAGGTGTCAAACGACATATTTTTAATAAATAAAGAAGATACATTTACATGCAAAATACAGGATAAGGAAGGTAATACATTGTCTATTTGGGACCATCGAGGCCTATTACTGCGTAGGGTAGAAATGGTTGAAAATGAAAAGAAAACTTACATTTTTTCCCACGATTTCCCTAGATTTATTTTGAAAGAGAAATGTTTTTCATCGTCAAATATAGTCTGCATACAAAATACAAATGGATTGTTTTCTAAAGAGGAAATGCAAGAGTTAAGCCAGTGTTTTTCGGAATTAAACCATGGAGCAATGGCAATTAGTGCAGAAAATCTAATTAACGAACACCTAAGTCTGCCAGAATCTGTTATAAATCCAAGCGATATACCGGAGCAGTATGACGAATACAACAAGTTGCTTATCTACAATTTTGAATATCTAAAGGGCAAAGAAAATTCCGCTAAATTTGTCTGCAACTTAATAGAACGATTTTATCAAAAGAATAAGCCAGTTGCCATTATTTCACAGTGCGATATTAAAGACATTGAATACTGCCAAACATGTTCTTTTTACGACAAAATTGACAAGTACATCATAGAGTGAAATTTATTTGAGATGTAATCTAAAATATGTTATCATTCAATAACGGAGGAAAAAAATAATGCATAATGTAGAAAAAGGCAAATATTATAAGCAACTATCAAAAGTATTAAAAGTAGAGGATCTTGGTTTGTTGAAATACTATATAGAGAATTATGAAAAAGACAATAATCTTGAAAAAGCATATAGTTT
Organism: uncultured Clostridia bacterium; assembly: GCA_947303145.1. GTDB lineage: Bacteria > Bacillota > Clostridia > Christensenellales > UBA1242 > UBA7862. Next base: position 5,120 of record CAMYXB010000012.1, read on the forward strand.
GGTTAAAAATAATCCTGCGAACTTGACCATGTTTTTTCTTAAAGAATATGGGGTGTTTAAACTTGAACCATTACATCATTTTGAGTATGTCCCAGAAAAGTATTTATATGAAATAAAAGATGAAAGTATAGTGATTTATTTGCATCCTGGGATTAAGGAAATAAGAGATAATGCATTTAGATATTGTTCAATAAAAAAACTTATCATTTCTAAAGAAATTGAGAAAATAGGTGATAGTGCACTTTGTTTAAACAGTGGCGAGATTGAATACGAAGGGACTAAACAAGAATTTATTGATAAATTTCTAGGTAAAAGTAAGTGTTTCTTGGGAACATCTGGCCAACAAATTATCTGCAGTGATGGGATATTACAAATAAAACGATAACAAATAAAAAATACATAAAAATATCTATATGCGTCTATTAATAAATGGGGATAATTGTCAAAATGTTGAGGCGGGTATACCACTCAAAATTATGGTCTTGGAATTGTAATAATGTATAAGCGCAATTTCATATTAAATTTGCTTTACTATTATTATTATTATTATTATTATCTGATATAACACGAATGTGAAGGAGAAAAAATATGGATAAAGATTTAAGTATATCATTAGAGTCAAAAGTAAAAATGTTTATTGAAAATAGCAAAGGCGATTATGGCCGTTATAAATCATGGAAGCATTGTTATGATTATTTTCAAAATGAAAAGAACAGAAATTTAGTCAATATAGAAATGCTGTCCCTACACTTGTCAATGTATTTGGCGAGTTGGGGTATGTATAGGGGCAGTTCATTTTTGCTTCAACATGACTATATGTATAATGAGAATGCGGTGAGAGTTCTGCTAGATGACAAATATAAAGAATTGTGGAATATTAATTGGTGGAATTTGACTGACGCAGATAAAGAAAAAATATCTAGGTTAATGTTTGGCACTAAAGAAGGGGAAGGACTTTTTTATGAACTTGAGCACTGCTATGAAGACAAATCCGCCGATTCGGCCAGTGATGGAGATAATATAGCGACAGAAACTTTAGTCACTAAAATATTGCTAGGAACAATGGGCTGTGTGCCTGCTTATGATAGATTTCTTAAAGATGGAATCGGCTATTTGAAAGAACGCAAAGATGGTAATGGCATTCTAGGTGATTTTAAGAATCTTAACAAGACTTTTAATAATGCTCCCTACAAGAAGCTATTGGAAATTATTACTTCACAATCTTTTATAGATATCTGTAAAGATAAATATGGAAAAGACTACCCACCAATGAAAGTGATAGATATGTTTTTATGGGAAACAGGATTTGAACTTGGCGTCCTAGAATATATCAATAGTGATAGCAAAAAGGATGAAAAAAAATACCCAAAAAGAATAGAATATTATAAAGAATATTTCTCTAAAGAATGCGAAAAAGATAAAATGCAAAAAGAAATATTAGAAATATTAAAAAAAACACCAAATAAATCAAAAGATAATAAATAAAAATCCACGGGTAAAACCCGTGGTTTTTCATATAACGGGTAAAACCCTTTATTCTAGCAACGCGTAAACGCGTAGTTCACTTTTTGCGTATCGCGAATCGCTTTACTTTTTCTTAAATGGGTCTATCGCTTCGGCTATACTCATCTGTTCTACCATTTTGTCGTTCTTATACTGATTCGCGATATACTCTTTAATCTTCTTTGTATTCTTGCCAACTGTATCTACATAATACCCTGTGCACCAGAATTCTCTATGCCTATATTTTAGAAAGAGATTAGTGAGTTGTTGATAAATTAAAACTGTGCTTTTTCCTTTGAGATACCCCATAAATCCGCTTACGCTGATTTTTGGTGGTATCTCTAAAAGCATATGCACATGGTCGGGGCATACCTCAGCCTCTAAAATATTTACATTCTTAAACTCGCACAAACGCCTTAGAATTGCTCCAATTTCCTTGCGTTTCTGACCATAGAATACTTTTCTTCTATATTTAGGAGCAAAAACTATGTGATATTTGCAATTCCAAGTCGTGTGTGCTAAACTATTTGTGTCATTCATATGGCACCTCCTGATTAAAATTCTTTTGTGTGAACTACAAAACAATTTTAACACAGGAGGTATTTTTATGTATAGGTAAAACCTCTTTTGAACCACGGGACAATCCCGTGGTTTTCTATGACAATAAAAAACAGGTTATACACCTGTTTTTTTATGTATTAGAATCCATTTGAGCAACTGTTCATAAGGTATTTTGCCACTTGCTAGCGATAGACCTATGTCAACTAGTTCGTCATCTGTAAAGAATAATTCTACTTTGTTTATTTCAAGGAAGGTTAGCATTACAAGTAAGCCAATTCTTTTGTTGCCATCAATGAAGGCGTGATTTGATACGAGATTGAATCCAAGTCTTGCACCTTTTTCTTCTGTAGATGGATACAACTCTATTCCATCAAAACATTGAAACGCACTATTTAACGCAGAATCTAATAGGGTATTATCTCTTATGCCACTTGTTCCGCCAGTCATGTCAATGACGAGTTTGTGCAAAGTCATAGTATTGTCTATGTCTATTTTTATCATTTCCCTAGTTCCTCAAATGCCTTCTTATGCTTAATGAGTATCCGTTTTGCTACTTCTTGAATTTTCTCATCAATACTTGTTTTTTTTATTTTCTTTCTCCTTTTGTTTATAATTAAAAATATGTTTATTATTTATTTCATTTTCCAATCGTTTTACAGAGAAGGAATCCATCGCCCGGCCTCCTGATAGCATTCCTCCATAAAAGATGGGGATGCCATTAAAAGATGAATCGTCGTAAGTATTAACTTTATTGTCACATAAGCCATGAGAAATCATTGCACTGTTTATATAGATTAACTTGACAGTTTTTTTATGTTGTTCTAGATATTCAATGTGCATCTCAAGCATTTCACGATAATATGAGCTTTTTCCCTTGAATAATTTCTCAATTTCTTTTGAACTTGTTTCATGATAATAAAACATATCACCTATGTAAATAGAATATTTTTTGTCTTTATTACTATTGTAGTAAGCGCTTATTTCATCTTTGCGTTTCTCTAAAGTCGTATTTTTATGTATTTTATCCTTAATCATGTTTTCATAAACATTACACCAGCCCCATTTAGCATCACTTCCAGTAATATTGTTCACAAATCTAAGGATTGGTCTGTAGTAAGTTGGATATGTCCAGCCATCAATTTCCTTTTCGTTATCAAGACAATATAAATATGGTAGTTTATTTTTTGCCCTATTCTTATCTTGCGTCGCGTCTTCATCTTTTCCTGCAGGATTTAGCCCCATTATCAAGATACATTCTTCATCTTTATCATCATATACCTCAAAACCATTTATGGCCAATCGTTTCTTATTATTGGTATCAATTTTTAACGCTCCTTTTGTTTTCACAACAAATTCATTTCCATTATTCATACCTTTTCTCATTGTATTTTTATCAATAATAATCTAACATTTTTGGATTAAAATATCAAAGCACTTTTGACTTGAAAACATTGTAGCAAAGTCGATGTCCTAAAAAACGGACATTGTGTGTTATATACTATGGCATAGTGGGGGTGTGAGTATGGATTGTCTAGACATAGTGCACAATAAGAATTATCGATTGCTTGATAGGAAAAAGTATGTAAAGCAAAGGGCGATAGATAAATACAAAGAAAAATGTAAAAAGGAGGCGTTAAAACTATTTGTAAAATACTTTGACAACTTGTGGTATTAGATTGATTTTTCATAAAAAACGACAAAAAATTTATAAAAAATGCAAAAAAACTATAAAAAACGATTGTTTTTAGTGAGTTTATAAGGAGAAAAGTGAAATGCCAAAGGGATTTGAATATAGAAGCAAAGAAGAAATGGAATATAATTTCAGGTGGGTAAGAAAGCACTTTTACACTGATTTGATTAAGTTGTTTTTAGTAAAAGACATAGATGATTACAACGACTATAAATATAGTTTATTTGGGTGCTTTCACTCGTTAGATGTTTTGAAAAAAGATAAAGACGTTTCAACTGGAGAGTATATCAAGAATACTTTGCTAAACCTTGGTGATTTGCAAGGCGAAATAGATATAGCAGTTGATTGGTATAACAAAAGGAACCAAACTTTGTTCAAGTGGAGTGAACCTTATGTTAAGATTGGCAGATTTTATTATGAAAAAGAAGATGTGATATATCCATCAGATATTACTATTGATTTTATTGACATAGATGAATTCACAAAGTTCGCCACGCTCTATATAGATTGGCTAATTGGCGAGTTAATTCAAAATGATGATGCTTCGTTTTATAGGGTTAGCAAAAAGATTGATGAACTTTTGGGTTGGGATGTAAAGTTTGAGTATGACAGAAAGAAAGCCCTAAAAGAAGCGGAAGAAAATAGATTCAATCAAGCGATAGATATAGAACTTCTATATAATGATTGTGAAAAGACGCTTGGTATCCATTTTATTGAATTGTTTCACAAAATATATATAAAGGAAGAAGGGATTAACATAGAAGAAACGATAAATGAGATGCAGTATCTGTTTGATTATATAAAGAGAATTGGCCATACAAACAATAAAGAACCTTTGCTTAATGTAGAAATAAATGATGCATTCTTGACGGCATGGTCTTCACCAGAAGATTATGTAGAAATGGATAGGGAGGAGATAATGAAATACGACAAGTTTTGCACATATCTCTTGTGCTACGAATCTGTATCTAAGGCATTTGAACTGATAAAGTAATTTATGCCCGTTTTTTAGGACATAGTGAGTTGTATTATATTTCATAAGGAGAAAAAATATGGAAGAGAACAAATACATAAATACAGGATTTGCAGAACTTGATGAATTATTAAATGGTGGAATGAGGAGAGGTGATTTAGTTTTAATCTCGTCAAGGCCGGCAATAGGAAAAACAACTTTGGTGATGAATATTCTCGCTAATGCTGGGATAGACAGTGATAAAACTTGTGTTTTCTATTCTATAGATACACCAAAAGAAGAATTGGCAGAAAAAATGCTTTGTGCTGTTTCTGGAGTCAGTTTCTTCAAAATACGAAATGGCGAATTGACATATAGCGATTTGAAAAATATTCATGAAGCAAAAAGCAAAATAGACAAAAGTAGAATTAACATATTATACAGCGAAACATTATCAGATGAAGAGGTCATTGAAGAATGTAGAAAAATGAAAAGAGAACAAGGACTTGACCTTGTCGTGATAGATTTTTGTGAGCTTATGACAACCACAGATCCAGAAGGGGAAATGAGCCGCTCTCTAATGTGTGGTGCCATTGCACGAAGACTAAATGAACTAGCGAAGGAACTAGATATTGCGGTTGTTTTAATTAGTCAATTGTCAAGAGATGTTGAAGAAAGGGCAGATCATAGGCCAATTCTTTCAGATTTAAGAGGAGGTGTATCACTAGAAGATAACGCTGACACCATAGTATTTATTTATAATCCAGATGTTTATGAAAGAGATTATTCGTCAAGGCAGGGAGTTATAGAATTGATTGTCGCAAAGAATAAGCATGGCGAGAATGGAATAGCAAAACTAAAATTTGTGCGAGAATGTTTGAAATTTGAAAACTTTAATAATAAAGATTAAAAAAGTGTTTTTATATTTCAAAAGGAGAAAAAATATGGAAGAAGTTATGTTAAAAGATATGTTGTCAGGGCTCAAAAAATGCGATTTCAAAGATTCCGTTGTCCCTATGGGGATAAACGAAAACGGAAAGTATGTTTATGAGAACTTTGCCAAAATGAACAATACTTTTATTGTTGGTAGCACCAATAGTGGCAAAACGGTGTTCATGCACAACTTGGCTTTGTCCCTCATAAATCAACTAGATTCAAGCAAGGTTGATCTAGTTATAATTGATCCAAAAATGGTAGAATTTGACATTTTTAAGCAGAAAAAATACAATTATTTCGCAAAAATTGAAGAAATTTCTTTATTTTTTCGAGAATTAAATAAGGAATTAGAGAGAAGGCAAGCATTGTTTGATGAGTGCAAAGTAAAAAGTTTTGAAGAATACAACGCAATAAACGGAAGCCATGACAAGAGATTAAAACATATCGTTGTTCTTATTGATGAATGTGCTGATATTGTTCTACAAAAAAGCGATTTTTATGAAATTTTTACCGATTTTTTGCAAAAAAGTGAAAAATTTGGTGTATTTTTTGTAATTTCAACGCAACGTATTAGTTTATTTGAAAAAGATTTTGTCAAGTTATTTACTTCGCATTTAGTATTTAGATTGAGCGAACAGAAGAATAGTGAGTTGTTTTTATCCCCCACCAATGATATGCTTTTAGAAAAAAAAGGTGATGCCGTAGTTTCAATTGGAGATAATTCTTACAAAGTTCAAACGCCATTTATTTCTTATCAAGAATTGGGAGAGATGCTTAAAGAAAATGATGGCGAAAAGTTTTGCACACTAAATTGCGAGCATGTAGAATCAAATAATGTTTCGCCAAAAATGATTCTATTAAATGCCACAAAAGAACCACTTGAGAGTGAGTTGTCGAAGTATATTTTCTTATATGATAATACACATAGCGAAGATTTGTTTAGTAGAGAAGATTTGAAAGATTGTCGCTCTATTATTGTCCTTTGCAAAGAGAGTGAGAATATAGATGATGAGAATATTAAGTGCATTACATGCAAAGCACAAACAGAAAAATTAGAAGTTATTTATATGCTTACAAAAGACAAACAAATGGACGAAGTAATATCATTATGCAACGAATTGGCTAGTATGCTGTATGAGCCTTCGATAATAAATATAGAAGAAGACGATATAATTGGTGGTGGAACAATAGTTGATGGCTTTGTTGTGGAGAGAAATGACAAGGTGGATTTTCTAAAGAAATATCTAGATACACTTGAAAAGTATATAAAGAAAAATAAAGACACCGCTAGAATTATTGTATCAATATGCGGTGGCTATAATAATCTTCTTGATAAAGTAATGGACTATGTCAATTTGATGCAGAAACTTATTCCAGAAGATGTAGGTGTCGTTTTTGGCTTGAATGCTAATGATGAAGGAGAAAGTATCAACAAAATTACTGTTTTATTTCAAACAGGTGGTGAGAGAAAAAGATTAGAATCTACTATGGCAAAATCAAATGAACATATAGAAGCAGTTGAGTCAAGTAAAGAATCCCATGATAGCCAGTATTACAAATCTAGAATAGAAGCGTTTTGCAAAAATGATGTCGTATCAGGCTCTCTTATTCAAAGGTATTTTAGCGTTGGCTTCCACACCGCTTGTGAACTTATTGACAAATGGGAAGAAAGTGGAATTGTAAAAACAGAAGAAAAAATTCGCAGGGTGCTAGATAAAGAGAAGCTGAGAGAAAGCTTATACGAATTTTTCAAAAATAAATTGTAAAATAGTTGAGAATGTGCATTTTTATGGACATTCTCTTTTTTATAATATAGTCATACAAGGAGGGAATAGTATGGAAACATTAAACGGAACAATTAAGCAATTAGTAAAGACAGAGGAACTTGCTAAAGGCGGAATCAATTTGACCATTGATTCAAAGATGAATATTTGGAGCAGGAATATATCAAAGATAGATAATATCTTTGCACTTGTTCTAAATATGCTGAAAGAACAAAGATTGATAGCGGAGGGAATAGAGGAACACTCACTTCTTCGTCCAAGGGATTTTGACAAATCAAAGGTGGTTTTGTTTGCAAAAAACAAGGATTTTTTTGACAATCTCAATCTACCAAAGGAACTATTGATGGGCGAAAGGTTGCTCGGCGAAGGGGACGAAGAGCTATTGAATTATCTTTTAGAGAACATTATAGATAATGCCAGAACGGCTTATGATAGGAATTTGTCAACCATAGATAGATATGAGAGCGATAATTCAATAGACGAAGAAACCAAAGACAAGCTAGCAGTATTTTATAGCGATTATAACGCTCATTACAAAAAGCCGTATATCTTTGTGATGATTGAAGATATTTCAATGCTCAAGAATACCAAGACAATAGAACTTCTCAAAAAGATGTTTGAACTAGGACGTTCCAAGAATATTGTATGCTATCTTGGCTCTATTATAGATGGCGATTTTGAATTTTTAAGTCAATTCGCAACTGCCAATATCACGCTAGTTGACAAGATGAGCGAGAGCGACAGAGAAGCGTGGTATTTGGTCAATTCTTTTGGTCTAGGGGATTTGACTAAACTAGACATAATGAACGACGAGGACTACTTGTGCTTAAAGGGTAATCTCTTTGACCAAGGCAGAGGCTATGGCATAAAGCCATATATCTTGACAATACGAGAATACGAGAAGGAAAATGTCCTGCCACCTGTAAATAAAAGGGATTATGTCGTAAGAAAAGTAGATGTATATAACGAGGATTTTTCCCTTCTTAATACATTTCCAAATGAACTAGCGGAATATAGATACAGCCTTCAAGATGAAACAATCAAATACATGGCTAATTTTAGCGATCTCAGGCGAATAGTCGTGAGGGATATTAAGACTCTTGTCACCGATTATCTAGAGTTTGACACAGTTGATAATTATGATATTTTGCTCTTTTTAAGCGATAATTTAACCAAATTCAAAAATGAATTTAACTATAGAATGGGCGAATATATTAGTGCCGACAGAGTGAGAAATCGCAATCTTAGGATAGAAAGATGCTTTTCTCTAGGCAGGAATATGGAAATTATAGAATACATCAAGTTAAGGCAAGATGATAGCAAGATAGAGTATGATTGGCAGATAAATGCGGTAATTCTAGCAAAGACCATTATGGACTTATGGAATAGTCAAAATGACGAGAACAAAATCTCAAAATTTCATTTCTACAAGTATCCAAAAGAGTATAGAAAAAAATACGGCTATAATGACGAATGGTCTAGCCAAGATTTGATGTAATGAGAAATAATAATACTTAAAATACTGCTTATAACATTCTAAAATGGCTTAAAACAAAAAGTATTAAATGACCTTTTTTATGGACATATAATGCCTTAATATGTAGTTGTAAGGAGGGAAAAATATATATCACAAGATGAAACTCACAATGGTCTTGTAAAATCAGTTCGGAATAAGAATAGAAAGAAAGTCAATTCTAAATCCAAACGAAAACAAATTCATAAAATCACAATTGAAGTAATAGTTGAGCCAAAAGAAGATAACAAAGGAGAGAAAAATGGAAAATAATAGTCAAATAGAGAAAGATTTTGAAAAGGTTATTGGTTATGAGCCAATAAAACTCGTGCTGGAGAGAATACTAGATATAATAAGGAATAGAGAAAAATATGACAAACTTGGGACTAAATTTCCAAGTGGAGTTTTGCTTAGCGGAGAACCCGGGACGGGCAAAACTCTTTTTGCTAATTCTTTTATTGAAGCGAGCAAATTACCTGTATATCTTGTTAGAAAGGATAAGCCAGATGGAGATTTTGTTAAGTTCATCAAGCAATCTTTTGAAGATGCGAAATCAAATGCCCCTTCAATTGTTTTTCTTGACGATATGGACAAGTTTGCCAATGAAGATGACAATCATTGTGATGCGGAAGAATATGTGACAATTCAATCTTGCATAGATGATGCCAAAGACTATGATGTTTTTGTCCTTGCGACTGCAAACAATATAAATAAGCTTCCATATTCACTTCGTAGAAGTGGCAGATTTGACAAACATATAGTGGTCAATCCGCCTACGGGGAAAGATGCTACAAAAATCGTAGAGTATTATATGAAGCAAAAGAACTTTGTTAGTGATGTTGATTGTGAAGAAATTGCCAAGATGCTAGATGGTGGCTCTTGTGCCGTGCTTGAGACGGTTATCAATGAGGCAGCCGTTTTAGCGGGCTATGAAGGCAAGGAAAAAGTGGAGAGAGATGACTTGTTAAGGTCTGCCATGTGCATCATTTTTGACGCACCAGAACTTGCCGAAAAAAAGCCCATAGATATTGTGAGAAAAACCGCCTATCACGAGGCAGGTCATGTAGTTGTGGCAGAGATATTGGAGCCGAACAGTATTTCCCTCGTTTCTGTTTTGGGACATAACGGCCCAACGCAAGGCGTAACGGCATATTACCAAGAGAATGAAAGGTATTTTAGTGACATCAAATACATGAAGAATCGTGTTAGGTCGCTTCTCGCAGGTAAGGCATCTACCGAGATAGTTTATGGTGAAGTTGATATAGGTGCTAATAGTGATATTCATAGGGCGATAGATATTGCGGAAAGATTTGTTGACAACTATTGCGGCTTTGGCTTTGATAAATTTGAATATCAAGTGAATTCTTCAAATGATTTGCTGTTAAGAAAGGAAACACATATTTTTGCCGAACTAGAAAAATATTATCAAGAAACTAAGAAGATACTTATAGATAATAGAGAATTTTTGGACAAGGTAGCAGGTGAACTTGTTGAAAAAGAGACACTAACTTGCAAGGACATTAAGTCAATTAGAGAATCCTGTAAAATCGCATAAGAACACCTTTGTATTCTGCGTTTATAAAAAAAAGCACCATTTTATTTGGTGTCTTTTTACAATTAAATTTCTGTCCTTTTTTCTGTGCATCTTTATCATATGTTTGCTTTGTTTCCCGATATATGTCATAATAATTGTAATTAATATTTTTTGTGTGGGGGATAACTATGCCAGTTAAAGATTCAAAGGCCATTATTGATGGACAGAGTAAAAGATATGCTCGTTTTAGAGTGTATGAGATACTAAATGACTATACAAGTGGAGATAAACACTTAAGTCATGCAGATATTCTAAAAAAACTAAGAATGTTATACGACCTACATGTTGAGAGGAAGAGTATTCCTAGATATATTGATGACATCAATGAACTCGGCAAACCTTATGGCATATATGTCAATTACGAACAAGGCGATGGAGCATTTTTGCTAAATAGATTTTTTGAAAAAAGTGAAATCACCTTTTTAATTGACGCCGTTTTTTCTAGCAAAATTATTGACCAAAAGCAAGCCTTGAAAATTACTGACAAGTTGCAAAGGTTTTTGAACAAAGATGACAGAAAAAATTATACCTATCTTGCCAAAACTGCGGACATAAACAGGACAAGCAACGAACTCGTGTTCTACAACCTAGAGACAATACTTGATGCCATCAAAAGTGGCAAAAAAATAAAGTTTAACTACAACCGCTACTATGTAGATACTCTCAAGAATGAAATGAAAAAGAATAGACGCCTTGTCGCCAGCCCATATTACCTAGTCAACAATCAAGGCAAATACTATTTAGTCTGCAATAACGACTATTTTGACAATATCGCCAATTACAGAATAGATAGAATGACTAATGTTGAGATTTTAGATGATGTAGTCAAGCCAATCAAAAGTCTTGAAGGCTGTGAACACGGCTTTGATATAGCCAAATATGCCAACGACAATATCTATATGTTTTCCGCCAAATCTATTAGTGCCAAGATACTTATAGATGACGATTATGCAGTGTCCTATGTGCAGGATTGGTTTGGAGATAACGCCAAGATTTACCAAGACGAAGATGATGGCAAAGTCTATGCCGATATCAAAGCCAACGAGCAAGCCCTCATCTATTGGTGCCTTCAATATGGCGAGTCCATACAGCTTCTGTCCCCCGTGGGCACCCGAGCCAAAATCAAACAAATCATAGACAATATGAAGAAAAAGTATAAATAAATAAAAATAATATACCAATTTGTATGTGGGGCTTAGACGCGGTGAACTTGGTGGCCTTGAGTGGAAAGATATTGATTTTGAAAATGGCACAATGAGAATATGCCGCTCAGTTCAGGAATTACCTAG
>CAMYXB010000013.1 GCA_947303145.1 uncultured Clostridia bacterium
AATTCAAAACGCACAATCTCAATGCCAGATAAACTCATTGAATACTTGCATGAATACGAAGCTTGGTGGCAAAACCAAAAGAAATATCTTGGAGATAGACTTGGTGACACAGATAGGCTCTTTTGCACAGAAGATGGCAAAGATATCTGCCCTGGACTACTTCGAGTATGGCTACAAAAATCTCTCGCAAGGGCTGGACTACCAATAGTCACACTACACTCACTTCGCCATACAAATATCACTTTACAACTAATGGCAGGTGTGGATATGAAAACCGTCTCAGCCAGAGCTGGTCACAGCAAAGCTTCAACAACTAGTGACTTTTACAGCCACTTCCTAAAGAACAGCGATATCCATGCAAGCGAAGTAATAAATAAAATTTTTGAGTAAATAAAATGCTCTAAGATTAATTCTTAGAGTTTTTTTAATAAAATCTTCCATATTTTGTCTTTTTATGCTATAATATCATCATTAGAGGTGCTAACATGTGTTTTAAAAAGAAAGAGATAAGTCAAACTAAAATAGAAAAAAGCTTGATAGATATAATCAATGAAGAATTAACTGGGAAAGAAGATCCAATTGTATTTAAATTTGGTGAAAAAAGGGAAAATTTTTCATTTTGCGGAAACCCATATAATTCATATTACTACAGTGATTATTATAAAAGTTTTAATTTTTATTGTGCTGTGGAACAAATAAATAGAGCAATCGATTTACTGAAGGGATCATTAATTAGAATAAAAAACAAATACATAGCGAGGAACTTAAAAATAAAAATAATCCTTGATAAAATTGATGAATTACTTTTGCTTGAAAAATCTTTTCAAACAAAAATGAAAGATGAACAAGTTAGGCATCAAGAAAAACAAAACGAAGATATACTTTTTTCATCAATTGAGATGTTTCAGGATTTATCAAGGCAATATCTCCAATTTGTTATTAAGACAAAAACTGACTTAATAGACTATACTAAGAAAAACTTAAAAAATTATGAAATAATTAATTCTGTTGCCACAAACATCAATCAACAAATAAATATTTTACCTCAAGAATTAAGCGACTTTAGAAACAATATAAATGGTTATACAATTGTTTATAATTTAGAAAATTTTTTTAGAGTAATGATTTTAATAGTGTTGAGAAAACTTCCTTCAAAGCAAATAATGAATGAAGAAACTTATAATTATCTAAATGATCAAAAAAGTAAAGAAAAGATTAACAAATGGTGTGATGAAAGATATGGAGGAGATTTATTTTATTTAACTTTTAGTCAGTTAGTAGACATAATAAAATATAATGACGACAAGTACAAACAAGAAGGAATAAATCTTTAAGCCATAAATACTGACATAGAAAAAATAAATGTTATAAGTAATAAAATTGCACATAATAATTTAGTAACGAATGATGATTTAGATACTTTAAAAGTATATAGCAAAAACATATATAAATATTTCAAAGACTTTCAAGACAGTGTGCAAAAATATACCTTTAACAAAAAGACGACTAAGTAAGCCGTCTTTTTTATATTTTTCCTAATATATTTAAAAGAGTCACAAGCAACTCATCAGGAGTTCTAGACTTATCAATTGCTTGCTTCATTAACTCTTTATCATATTGAGATAAAATTCTATTAGAATGTTCAATAACTTGTTTGAATAAAAATTTAACTTGTTCTTCTGTCATATATAACTCCTTTTTTAGATTTTAAAATTGGTGTGAATAGGCAGATTTGAACTGCCGACCTATCGCTTAGGAGGCGATCGCTCTATCCAGCTGAGCTATATCCACATATTTGGTAACACTTTTTTGTTTTGCTGAATTTTCAAAACCGCTAAAATGCCGATAAATACAGCACTTTACGGGGTTTCTCACTTTGGTCGGGTTAGGTCTTAGGAGGCGATCGCTCTATCCAGCTGAGCTATATCCACATATTAAGTTTTTTGAGTGCTTGGGTGAACTTTTGGTGAATTTTGGTTTTGTGCAAGTTTCAAGTAGTAGCAAATTGTCAGTGTTTTAGGGACGAATTGAGGTTTTAATTTTGTCCAAGTCGATACTTAGGAGGGAAGTGCTCTGTCCTGCTGAGCTACGGAAACATATATAAAATATACAAAAAATTGGGTTAAAGATGGTTAAAAGATGTTTTTTTTGAAAGACACTTTGAAAGCATACAATAAAATCGCTAGTAAAAACAATAGTTTTGAGAGATTTTTAGGGTGGATTTAATGGCGCCTTAGGAGGCGGACGCTCTATCCAGCTGAGCTATACCCACAAGTGAATGAGAGAGGAAGAGCATAACTTTGGTATTATAGCACAGAAAAAAAGTATATGCAAGAAAAATACAAAGGAATTTTATTTTTAACTACTTATATTTTTGTGAGTAAAGATACTGTTATTATTAAAGATTTTGATATGGGGTTGATTGATTATATGGCTTGATGATATATGTATTGTTGGGCATTAGACTACATGTCAAAATTTTAGATTAAAATATACTGATATACTGGTGTGTTGTATAGTTATTTAATAATTAGTGTTTTCACAATGATAATTATTGGTTATCTTTGAAAAAGCCCCTTTGGATAGTGGCTGGCATCTACTAGGGCTTTGATGCTGGAGACGACTTTGTCCTTGTCTTCTTTGTATGTCACACCATACCAAGTGGCGGAGGTATCTATCACTTTTACTGTGGCTTGACTTGTATCAATTAAATTTCTCACTACCTCTGGAATAAGATATTCGCATTTTTCTAGGTTATCTTTGTTTTCTCTTAAAAACTCATTAAAGCCGCTCTGCAGGAAGTCAAAGAGTGCGGGGGTGAAGGCAAACATATTCATGGAGACAGTCTGGTCTTTTGCGACCTCACATGTCTCTCCGCCAAGTAGTGGCGTGGCTAGTATCTTGTCTCCCACCTTTTCAACAGAAGATTCGATAATGTTTGTCAAATATCCGTCCTTTGTCTTACATATTCCTCTTTTGGCGGAGCCATTTTCGCTGAGAGTGTTCTCTGCATGATAGCCGATTAGGGCAAATTCACTAGATTTTGCATTGTTATTTTTCAAAAATTCTGCCACTTTTTTGTATGCGTCTTTGCCATAAAAATCGTCTGCATTGATAATGGCGAAATTGTCCCTTATGGCATCTTTGCAGCACAATATGGCATGTGCCGTCCCCCATGGTTTTGTCCTAGTGGGGTTGTCTTTTACTCCGCCTTGAAAAACATATTCGACTGCAATCTTGCCCTCGATGCGCCTACCTATAGTGTCCTTAAATATTTCATAATTTTCTTCTTTGATAATGAAAACCACTCTGTCAAAGCCCGCCTCTATTGCATCAAAGACGGAATAGTCGATGATGAAATTGCCAAATTCGTCTATTGGCTCGATTTGCTTCAGTCCCCCGAATCTACTGCCCATGCCGGCAGCCATGATAACTAAATCCATATTGTCCTCCTAAAAGTATACTACTAATATATTAGCATATGAATGGCACAATCTCCAAGTGAAAAAATCACATACAAAGTTTCTTTTTAAGATATGCTCTGGTGTCTGCTGGAAGTGTGTTGATAGCCCTATTCAGCAATGTCTTGTCATAGTCGCTGAGAAATAGTGCTTCTATAGCGAAGTTTTTCTCTATTCCAATCCCCCCACCTCTGCCGGAAAAAGAAAATGTGGGAATGCCCGCACTCTCCAGTTCCTCAAGATACCTATATATACTCCTAGGTGTCATCTCGAATTTGCTGGCTAGTTCAGTGGCGCTCACTGGCGTCTCATGTTTATGTAGTTCCAAAAGAATAGCAAAGGCTACATAATTTTTCATAAGTTTTGTCTCTTTTTACATTAAGATTTTTTGGGGCTATGTGGAGATTATATATCACTCGAAAAGAATTTTCAAACATATTTTCGATTTATTATTTTTTTTGTTTTTTGTGGTTATAATATTTTGTTAAGAGGGATATATGTGGCCATTTAAGGGGAACAAGAGACAGAGTAGACTGGTGTTTTTATCTCCGTCAAGGAAAATGCGTGAGTCTTTGCCCATAGGTTGTGGGGGTGAGGGGGCCTTTGTTATGGGTGGAGTGGGGGAAGAGAAGATTCGACTCTTCCATCTTTTTGACAATATATTAGATGACGGGGGCTATGATTTAGGATTTCTTGATGCAGAGAAGAATGTATCTGGCATAAAGAAAGAGCTATCTATGGGGAATGTGTCTTTGGCTGAAAATATATTGAGCAAAAGTTTTGAAAATGCTGGCATTGTAGACAGATTGTGCCAGAGGACTTTTAGCGTGGACATTGGCATAGATTTTCATAGAAATGTGCCTTCGCAAGATTATCGCAGAGTGCTAGATATGAACTCTGGACTTTTGACTGTCAGTTTTATCGGCAAGGGCACCACATATAGAGACTCATTTGTCTCAAGTGATGGAATATTGTGCTATAGATATTATGGCGAAAGAGTGGATATATGTGATATAACTTTTGAGGGAGACGAGGAAGGCAGGGGTATTGTTAGAGAGGATAGTCTTGTTTGGCTAGTGGATAGGGATAAGGGATGTTATGGCTACGCATTGCGGGTGGTGTGTGATGGACACATCTGCGGGATAAATGACAAACTATGCATCAAAAATTGTGGCAAGTTTTATTTGTATGGAAAAGCATTCGAAGGAGAGGGGAATGTAGATAGCGTGATAGATGACACGTTGTCCATGCTTAAAAAGAAGAGAGTGGACTTTGACCTGCTATTGAAGTCCACAAGCAGCGCTTTGTCAAAATATATGAGCGAGGGACGGATAGATTTTGCTAGAGATGAGATGGGGAATGTGGAGAGCGAACTAATACGCCAGAGGGCATCTTTTGTGAGCGCAGAGATGATAGACTCCTTGTATAAATATGGACAATATCTATCATATTCGCTTGGGAGATTGGCGATGAATTTAGATTGTTTTTTCGCAAAAGAGACGGATCAAAATTCACTACAAGTTAGGAATGAAAGGAATTATCTCAAAATATCTAGGATACTCCTTGCTGAACAAAAAAGAGGAATTTTTTATGAAAATTCGACATTTTTTAATAAAATTTATGAAAAAATTGGCGTTTTTGAAGAAAATTCTAAAAAAATATATAATACAAGTGGAATATTCATTCCCACTATTCGAGATAAAAATGGATTTCCTTCGACATACAGTAAGTTCAATTTGCTTTGCAAAAACACCACTTATCTGGTGGGAGCACTAGCCCTCGAGATGACAAGTTATGTAGAGGGGGAAGAGAGGGAAAAGTTGATGAAGATAGCAAGAGGCGTGGCAGATTTTTATGAAAGTTTTTTGCACTATAACGAGAGGGACAAGGTGCTGACTTCTCCCTTTGGCATGTCTCCATTCTCTCTTGTAAGCGATGAGGGGAGCGTGCTGTCCATGTTCTGCAGAACGGACTTCGAGTGTGCTAGACACATCTTCTCTGGCATGGCGAGAGTATGCGAGGGGGAAGAGGAGATGGTTCATTATTTGGAACTTTGTGACAAAATTCCCGATGTCGTGGTGGACAGCACAGGCTGTATAAAGGAGTTTGATTCTCCATCAAAAGATTTGCCGCATAGCAAGTATCTATCTCATCTTGTGCCATATTCTCTGGGGCTCAAGATGAATATGCGAGGGAGGGACTATGAAAAACTGGTGGCGTGTAGTGTAAAGGGTAGATATATATGTTCCTTTGGCGACCTCACCAGTAGAGATTTGGTAGATATGGCACTCACACTCTCCGCCTCATCTCAAGGAGTGGATAGTATGGAAGTGCTGTCTCTTTTACTGAGGACATTTATTCAAGACAACCTCATGTTCTCACACTATGATATGTCCAATACTGCAGTCGGGCGATTCTCTGGTGCTGATTATATAAATATTGATGTCAACACCGCCCTTATGCTTTGCCTTAGGAATATACTCATATCCTACTCAAACGGAGTGATATATCTATCTAGTGATTATCCCAAATATTTCTACAATGCGAGAGCCAAGAAGATAGTGCTGGATAGATGTCTCTCCTGCTATTTATCCATAAGTGGTAAGAGGAGGGTGATAAATCTAAGATTGACATCTAGTGATGATAGGGAGATTACTATTATGCTTCCTACAAGTTATAGACGGCATAAAGGCATAAAAAAGAGCATAGACAGGACAGATATGTCTATCAAGGGGATAAAAATGGCAAAAAATAAGCCAGTAAAACTGGCGATATATTTTTAGTCTATTCGTCTATTTGAGCAGCATCTTCCATTGACATAGAAAATGATGCCATCATGTCTTGAGTGAAGTAGGTGCCCATGGCGAATTCTGTAGCAATAGATGCGGTGAATAGCCCAGACAACTTGGAGAAACCGGTCTTTTTAGATGGATTAGATGCTGTGCTAGGGAAAAGATAGAGGAACACTGCGCACACTGTGTTCTGTGCGACAGAATAAAACAGAGACTGCTTGTCACCACTTAGTGCGTCCTGAAAGACGAACACGCTATTGCTGGCAAAGGACACATCGTCACTCTCCATGGGTTGACTGACGAAATTGAGAGATACAGGTGGCTTGTCAATATTAGCCTTATTCTTGAGTTTGGATACGATGTAGGATATGGCCTTTTCTTCAAAAAAACTCACCACACCACTTATGGTCTTCTTCCTATCATCTAGTGATAGATTGTCGAATATTTCATAGTCTTTCAAAAATGACATAGCCTTTCTCCTACTTTGATATAGGATTATTCTAGCATATCTATACACTATTGACAAGTGTATTTTATAAACTATGTGGTGGGGATATGTCACTATTTATTTTCATTATAGATATTTTGTCGTTATTATTCGTGGCGATTATATTATACTTTTATCATCGTCCTTTATAATAATTTTCTATCATTGATTATTCCTTCTAGCGAGCAATATCTGAGAGACTATATTTTTCACGCCTCCAGTTTTTTCTCCATAAGAGTCTTCCATTACTTTGATATATTTGTCCTTATTGACTACTAGATTGTCTATCGCTTCGCATAGAGACTTGGCATTTAGATTTTCCTGCTCTATCACTCTAGCATAGCCACGACTTTCGAAATATTTGGCGTTCTCCACTTGGTCGCCACGAGAGTTGCCCTTGGGTAGTGGCACGAGTATCATACACTTTTTGAGGGCTAACAGTTCGTATATAGCCCCAGAGCCTGCTCTTGACACCACCACGTCTGCTATCTTGAATAAATGCTCTATCTCATGGCAATATTCCATCTGCACATAGTGTGGGAGAGAGATTTTTCTCAGTTTATTCTTACCAGTGAGGTGGATTATGTCATATTTTTTGGTGAGAACTGGAAGAAATTTATATATCACCTCATTCACCGCCTCTGCACCAGTGGAGCCGCCAGTCACCAAGACAACAGGACGAGATAAGTCAAAATGTGTTATATCCATTCCCCGCTTAGCGCTTCCATTAAATAGACTTTGTCTAATGGGGGCTCCAGTGTAAACTGCCTTTTTCAGTCCCTCAGTCGTTTTTTCGAATGTGGTGCAAAAGGAGGTGGACAACTTGTATATTATTTTGTTGGCCTTGCCAAGAGATAGGTCGCTCTCATGGCTTACTATGGGCAATTTAAGAAAATATGATGCTATGCACACAGGAAGAGACACATATCCGCCCTTAGAGAATATCACGTCAGGACGAATATCTTTCAATATTTTTTTCGCCTCGCACACACTCTTTATTAGTTTGAATGGAAGAGATATGTTTTTTATTTTATTTCGTCTTTGAAATTTGGTTGCGGAGATTTCGAAGTATTCCACGCCTTTCTGCTTACTTATCAATTCCTTTTCTATTCCATTTGTGCCTATGTAGCATATTCTATCGAAGTGTTTTCTAAGTTCTGGCAAAAGGCTGATGCAGGGGATAACATGCCCGCCAGTTCCGCCGCCTGTCAATACTATCGTGCTCATATATTTATTGTATGTTTTTATGATATTTTTTTGTCAAATTTCGTCTACCAATTTCTGTAAAAAAGCCCAAAAGTCGAATTTACTTGATATTTTACTTTTTTGGCTGTATAATATATGTTGACATTTTTCGGCTAGAGGTAAATATATGGCAAAGAGTTATGATGCGAAAGATTTGGTAGTGCTAGAAGGCTTGGACGCAGTGAGACTTCGTCCCGGCATGTATATAGGCTCTACTGGCCCTAAAGGAGTGCACCATATTCTGTGGGAGATAGTGGACAATGCTATAGATGAGATAACCAATGGCTATGGGGACAAAATATCTGTCACTCTTCACAGCGATGGCAGTTGCACAGTGGAGGACAATGGCAGAGGAATACCTGTGGATATTCACCCACAATATAAGGTGTCTGGAGCAGAACTTATCTTCACCAAACTTCATGCGGGGGGAAAGTTCGACAGCCACAACTACAACTATTCTGGCGGATTGCATGGCGTGGGTGCCAGTGTCACCAATGCATTGAGTGAATATCTCACTGCCTGCATCTATCGTGACGGCAACGAATATTCCATCAAGTTCCATACCACTACAGATAGTAAAGGTAAAGTGCATGGCGGAGTGGTAGAGCAGAAACTCACTCTAGTTGGCAAGACCAAAAAGACTGGGAGCAAGATTACATTCCTCCCAGACAAGAGGATATTCCTAGACAATAGGCTCGATGGGCAGACTATTAAGCGCAGACTCAAAGAGCTGGCTTTCCTCAACACAGGGCTGGAGATTATCTTTACCGATGAAAATACAGGAGTTAGCAAGAATTACAAATATGCTGGCGGACTCAATGATTTCATACAATATCTCAATGAGGCCAAGACAGTGCTTTTCTCACAGCCCATTTATATCGAGGCAGAGAATGACAGGCTCAAGATGTCCGCTTCCATTCAATATACAGATAGTTATACGGAGAGTTTTTTCTCCTATGTCAACAATATCCCCACTATAGATGGCGGGACGCATGAAATGGGCTTTAAGTCAGGCCTCACTAGAGCTATGAATGATGTGGCTAGGAAACAAGGATTACTTAAAGAAAAAGATGACAACCTACTTGGTGAGGACTACAGAGAGGGTATATCTGCTGTTTTGTCTATCAAGATGAGAGATATAGAGTTCGAGGGACAGACCAAGACGAAACTGGGCAATCCTGAAGTGAAGAGCATAGTAGAGACTATGGTAGTGAAAGAATTGACCAGACTATTCGATAGGAAAGAGAATGCCAAACTCGCCTCCATTATACTAGACAAGGCCAAAGGTGCCGCCAAGGTGAGATTAGCAGCGAAAAAGGCGAAGGAACTGACAAGACAGAAGAATAGCATAGAGAATAGTTCGCTGGTTGGCAAACTGGCACAGTGCACTGGCAGAAAGGCAGAGCAGAACGAACTATTTATAGTGGAAGGGGACAGCGCTGGCGGCAGTGCCAAACAGGCGAGAGACAGGTCCTTTCAGGCAATTCTTCCTCTTAAGGGTAAGCCACTTAATGCAGAGAAAAAGAGACTGGATCAAGTGCTGGCGAATGAGGAGATAAGGACCATTATCGCCTCACTTGGCACAGGAATAGGCGAGGACTTCGATATATCCTCTCTCAAGTTCCACAAGGTGATTATTCTCTCCGATGCAGACCAAGACGGAGCACACATAAGAGCCATACTGCTCACATTCTTCTTTAGATATATGAAGGAACTCATACTCAATGGCAATGTCTATATCGGGCTTCCACCACTATACAAAGTGCAGAAGAGGGA
Source organism: uncultured Clostridia bacterium (assembly GCA_947303145.1). Lineage (GTDB taxonomy): Bacteria > Bacillota > Clostridia > Christensenellales > UBA1242 > UBA7862. The sequence continues at coordinate 9,762 of CAMYXB010000013.1, forward strand.
TAATATAGAATATGTCTATTCTGACAAGGAGCTCCCCGAAGTCCTGTCCAGATTTGGCAAGGGATATAGCATACAGAGATACAAGGGACTAGGCGAGATGAATCCCGATCAACTATGGGATACCACCATGGATCCAGATAAGAGGACATTAGTTAGAGTGGGGGTAGATGATGTCGCCAATGCAGAAATGCTCATTACTACACTAATGGGCAGTGATATAGATGCGAGGAAAGAATATCTATCTATGTATGTAGACTTCAACAAGGAAGATAGTTTCCTGAAATTCGAGAGTGGCAAATAGACTATGGACGACAAGACAGAGAACACAGGGCCACTGGCGGGGCAGATAGAACTGGGTGAAATGCTCATAAGAGAAGAGCCAGAGCCTGAGGAAAAAGTAGACAATTTTATCACCGGACAGATGTCTATGGACGATATAGAAAGTAAAGAGAAAGAAGAAAAGGAGGGCGAGAGAGTGTCGATAGATGATAAGAATAATGACGACAATATAAGTAAAGATGCTAATCAATTTTTGATGGACGACAGTTTGCCTGACGAAGAGGTTTTTTATGGCAATGACGATGCCTTGATACAGACCAGTTTTGAAGATGCCTATGAGGGCGATTTGGACGAAAATTTATCAAAAAAGCAAGAAAAAACTAAAAAAAGTTCAAAAAAATCTCAAAAAAACGAAAAAAAACACACAGAAGAGTTTTTTGAAGATGCAGAAAGCACCGCTCTTAGAGGTGAAATAGAGAGCATAAATTCTTCTTTTACAGAGATGGATAGCGATATAGGTAGAGGTGTTTTTTCTGGAGTTAATCCATCAAAATTTGATGCAAATAACCATATAGAAGAAAAAGTCTTTGTAGAAAATAGTGGAGAGAAAATAGGTGATGGCTTACTACTTAAAAATCTCGACACAGTCCTGCATGAGAGCATGATACCTTACTCCGAGCATGTCATTTTGGACAGAGCTCTGCCTAGAGTGGAGGACGGACTCAAGCCTGTGCAGAGGAGAATCCTCTACTCCATGATAGAACTTGGCTTCACTCCAGACAAGCCATTTAGAAAGTCTGCCACCATAGTTGGAGACTGCCTAGGAAAATATCACCCACATGGAGACTCGTCTGTATATGATGCCATGGTGCGTATGGCACAGCCTTTTAGTAGCAACGAGGTGCTCATCTCTGGTCATGGCAACTTCGGCAGTATTGACGGAGATAGTGCCGCTGCCATGAGATACACAGAGGCTAGGTTGGCTCCGCTTGCCCTAGAACTATTGCGTGACCTTGACAAAAACACTGTGAGGTGGGGGCTCAACTTTGATGATACGAGGAAAGAGCCAGAGATGCTCCCTGGGAGATTTCCAAATCTTTTAGTCAATGGTTCTAGTGGAATTGCTGTGGGGCTGGCCACCAATATCCCTCCTCACAATTTAGGAGAGTGTATAGACGGAGTGGTGGCATATATCGACAATCCCAAGATTACACTTGATGAGATGATGAAGATTATCAAGGGGCCAGATTTTCCCACTGGTGCATATATTCTGGACAATAGCGAACTTGCCCTCGCCTACGAGACAGGCAGAGGCAAGATATACCTTAGAGCCAAGATGCACATAGAGGGCGAGGGGACAGATAGACGCTCCATTGTCATCACAGAGTTTCCTTATCAGGTCAACAAGTCCGCCACATTGCAGAAAATAGCTCAAATGAAAGAGGAAGGGTTGCATGACCTAGATGGCATAGCCGAGATAAGAGACGAGTCCAGCAAAGAGGGCGAGAGGGCAGTCATTAGGATAAAGAAGGACGCCAGTCTAGCCAAGATATACAATTCGCTCCTAAAGTATACCGATTTGCAGGGCACTTTCGGCATAAATATGGTGGCCATAGCAGGTGGCAAGCCTAGACAAATGGGACTGATGGACATCATATCATATTATAGCGAGTATCAGAGGGAGATTATCCTAAGGCGTAGCAAATATGACCTAGAGCAAGCCAAAGAAAGAGAGCATATCCTCTCTGGACTCATCATCGCTATAAAAAATATTGATGCAGTGGTCAAGATAATCAAGACCAGCGAAAGCACCACCGAGGCGAAGAAAAAATTGAGGGAAAAATTCATTCTCTCTGAAAGGCAAGCACAAGCCATACTGGATATGAGACTGGCCAGGCTCACTTCTCTTGAGGTCAACAAACTCATAGACGAGGTCAAGAGACTGAAGGAACTCATCAAGGAACTAGAGGGGATAATATCTTCCAAGAAAAAGCAATATAACATAGTCAAGACGGAACTTCTCGCTCTCAAAAAGTATAAGAGAGACAGGAGAACCAAGTTTATGAAAGCCGAAGAGGTCATTCATAGCGAGGAGGAGACTGAGGAAAAACCTAAGGAAGTGATTGTCATAAGGTCCGCCTCTGGCAACCTCAAAGCAGTGCCCATCAAACAATACAACATGGCGAGCAAGGAGATGAAAGAGTCCGCCACCGCCCATGATATACATGTCATCAAATGCAATACTTTGTCTAGTTCCATTCTAGTTGCCTTTTCCAATCTCGGCAACTGCTACAAGGCATCTGTGCGTAGTATAGGCGAGATGAAGTATAGAGACAAGGGTGTCAGCGAATATTCTGTGTTTACAGAAATGGCAAAAGAGGAGTATATCGTCTCAATAATAGATGAAAAAGACTTTGCAAAGGGCAAGAATATCCTCATTATGACCAAAATGGGCATGATTAAGAGAAGTGATAGTGAGGAATATGTCGTGTCCAAGAGGAACTTTGTCGGCATAAAACTTAAAGATGGTGACGACGTAGTGGGCGTAGATATAGAGAAAGAAGAGCCCCATCATGTCCTCATGATTACTCAAAGTGGCATGGCTCTCAAGGCCAAACTAGATGATGTGCCTACTCAAGGCAGAGCCACAGGTGGAGTGAAGGGCATGCAACTGACTGGCAAAGATGTCGTCATTTGTGCTAATGTGGTGTATGGCACAGAGCATCTTCTGTGTATCACCGAGCGAGGATATATGAAGAGGGTGGCGGTGTCTAGTCTAGACGAAAGCGCCCGTTATAGAAAAGGCCTCAAGATGCTCCCCACATCAAGAGATAGTGGCTCGCTATATGTGTTAGGTCAAGTATTGAGAGAGGAAGTCAATGTAGTGCTTAAGAGCATTGACGGCACTATGCTCTCTAAATCTAGCACCCTTGTCCCCATTCTCAATAGATTAGACAAGGGCAAGCCGTTCGACAAATCTCTCAAAACACTTCTTCTGAACACCGCTTTCGTGTCATATATTTAGTGAGAGAGAAAAGACTTTCATAATAATATAGAATTATTACAATGTTCACATCAATATCCATATCAAGACTGGCTTCAGGGCTGGTCTTTTTTAGTCAAATCAATACATGTAGACGGGATTTTTTATAGTCCTGTTGTCAATTTTCTAGTCCTTTTTTATGCATTTTTATATGAATAAACAGATATCTTTCACTTTTTAATTTGATTATTTATAGTGATTTTTCACTTTTACTCATATATATCACCCCTGTTTTGTATAAATAATTGTAAAATAGTTGGCGTTCTACACAAAACGACAAAACTAGACAAATCTATTATATAGGTAGGTGATACAATGAAAAAGCGCTCAAGTAAATGTCATTTTTGGGTTGTTAAGGCAGTGTCGCTTAGACTAGCAGTATTCATTCTTCTATGTATGTTTTTGCTAAGCATGCCCCTTTTAGGAGATAGCGCCCTTGCCAGCACTTTTTTTTATAAAACTCGCCTTATCCCCATATATTGTGTGGAAAACGACAGGCAAGAGATAGCCATATCATTTGATGCAGCATGGGGGAGTGACAAGACGCAGTCCATCATTGATATATTGAAGGGTGAGGGCATCACAGCCACATTTTTCCTAGTTGGAATGTGGGTGGACAAGAACGCAGATTTGGTCATGGCAATAGACAATGGTGGCTTTGAGATAGGCACTCACAGCGACACCCACCCAGATATGACCAAGATAAGTGGCGAGAGAGCGAGAGAGGAGCTGGAGAAAAGCATGAACAAAATCTCCTCTATCACAGGAAAAAAAGTAGAAGTGTTCCGTCCGCCCTATGGAGCATACAACAATACACTCATCACCACAGCCAGCAGTCTAGGGCTCAGCACTATCCAGTGGGACGTGGACAGCCTCGATTGGAAGGGAATAGCAGCAGAGAAAATATGTAGCAATATTTTGAGCAAGACGAAAAGCGGTAGCATCATTCTCTGCCACAACAACGCAGACCACATAGTTGAGGCACTGCCCACAGTCATATCTTCTCTCAAGTCTAGAGGCTATCACTTCGTCAATATGAGCGATTTAATCCTCAAGGAGAACTTTACTATCAATCACGCAGGCAAGCAAATAAAAACAAATTAAAAGGAAGAAAACTATGAACTACGAACTAATGGAGAACAACAAAGTATATCTCAAAGGAGAGGTTATCTCTGGCACGACATTCAGCCACGAAACATATGGCGAGAAATTCTATGACCTAACTATCAAAGTGGACAGATTATCGTCTAATTTTGATTGCGTGCCAGTGACAGTGTCATCAAAACTTCTCTCCTCTGGGGCATTCGATGTAGGGCGCACAGTGGCTATCAGTGGACAATTCCGCAGTTATAACAAACTTGAAGACGGCAAGAGTCGCCTTATCCTCACAGTTTTTGTCAGGAGTGTATTAGAGCAAGATGAGGAGTCTAACCCCAATATAGTCACTTTGACAGGCTTTTTGTGCAAGGAGCCAATATATAGGACTACACCATTCGGCAGGGAAATATGCGACCTACTTGTAGCAGTCAATAGAGCATACAACAAGTCGGACTACCTCCCTTGCATAGCATGGGGGAGGAATGCTCGCTTTGTGAAGGATATTCCAGTGGGCAAGAGACTCAGTATCACTGGCCGAATCCAAAGCAGAGAATATCAAAAGAAACTCAGCGAAACCGACATTCAGACCAGAACGGCCTACGAGATTTCTATAGCCAAGATAGATATAGTGGAAGAGGAAATAGATAATCTCCCCACAGAAAATATATCATAGACACTTTAATTGATAGTGAAAATATGTCATATCACCTTACTGCTGAGTGAGGACAAATAATACATGTCACCCTGTCCTCTAGCGATAATTATTTATTTATGTCATTCTGAGGAGCGTAGCGACGTGAGAATCTCTTCCTATTATTAATATGTTGAGATTGCCACGTTGACCTATTAGGTCTCCTCGCAATGACAAAATATCTTATGTCACCCTGAGCGAGTGCATAGCACGAGTCGAACGGGTCTACAACCACTATAATGGCAATCAAAATAATTATTTATCGAAAAAAAGTGCGAAAAATCTAATAAAAAAATAGATTTTTTGTATTTTTTACATAAAGTATAAAGCGAATCTAAAGTATTTGGAAAATCATGGTAAATTTTTTTAGATTTTTTTTCCATACAATGATAGAATATTTTTAGCAATTTTTTTTGGAGGAAATAATGAAAAGAAACATTTTTCTAGTATTGGCATTATGTCTTGTGATGCCAATTGTGTGTTTGCTTACTGCTTGTGGCACACCTAGTCTTACGGGAATTGCGGTGCAATATAAGGACAACACTTATCTGTTCGATGCGACCACACCTCTGCAAATTACATACAGTGATTCTCTCAGCGTTTTTACCAGAGAGGATTTTGTTGTCACTGCATCTTATGACAATTCTACATCTAATCAAGTGACGGACTTTACATTTTCTCTTGTTAAGGTAGAACAAGGTAGTGAAACTTTGGCTACAACTCTATTGCCGGGGAATTATAGGGTTAAGGTAGTCTATAACGATATTAACGTTTCACTTGATTTTATCGTAAATCCAATATCTCTTGCTGAGGCTGATGTATCATGCGAGATGGTAGAAAGTTCGCCTTATGTCGTAGGTGGCAAGGCAGAGCCAGAGGTATCACTTAGTTTAGTGAGTGGAGCCTCTCTTGTGGAGGGCACGGATTACACTCTCACTTATGGTGACAACAACACTGTGGGAGATGATGCCGGCTCTGTTGAGGTCAACTTCATAGGCAAATACAGCGGACAAGTGACATATTATTTTGACATCACACCACTTGCTATAGACGAGGTAGTTTTCAATGATGTGAATACTACATACAATGGCACAGACAAGAGGGCCCTGTGTCAGATAGATGTCAGTGGCATCATTGGAGTGAGCGATATAGAGTATAGTTATTATGGCGGAGCAAATCTTGACCAACTTATCTCTGACGAAGTGAAAGATGTCGGCACGTATAAAGTGGTGGCACACATCTTGGTCGATGATGGCTATTCACCAGTGGCGGATAAGGAGTTCACCCTCACTATAGACAGAGCGGATATATCTAGCAATAGCGTGGAAAGTCTTGGGCTAGACAATATTGAGGTGCCTTTCAAAAATGCTCCATATACAGTGGCAGATTTTGAGGAGACTATTTCGCAAGCTCTGGAGAATAGTGGCATCACATATTCTTTGTCCATGCTAGATGGCGAGAGTGTAGACAATCTTGGCGCCTCCACTCAAGACAAACATGGCGCACTCCTTATCACAGGCAATGGCAATTATAGAGGGAATATAACCATTTCATTCTCCATCATGCCTGCAAATATTTCCACAAGTGGAGTCCTCACTATCAATATGAACAACGGCTCATACACATACAATGGAGCAGAGCAGACTCTTCGTGAAGTGCATTACACCTTCACTAGTCCCATATTGCTCGCCAGCGGGACAGACTATTCTGTGCAATATGCAGACAACATAGAGGCAGGCACTTGCCACTACACCATCACAGGTCATGGCAACTATACTGGCACTTATGAGGGCACATTCGAGATAGGTAGAAAATCTATATCACTTCCCTCAACTACTTGGCATGGAGAGGACAATGGCTCTATCAGTCTAGCATACAACGGAGAGAATAGACTAGCCGATGTCTACCTGAATGGACTAGATACCTACTTCTCATCTAGTTATGTAGCACTGCAATATAATGATGATGCACAAGATTATATATTGGCCTCGCTTGTCAATGTCGGTCAATACAGAGTGAGAGCCACCATTGCATTTAATG
>CAMYXB010000014.1 GCA_947303145.1 uncultured Clostridia bacterium
TAAAACGGGACCCCTTCCTCCTAGTCCTTTGAGTATGCATTTTGGAGCGGACCTTTATGAATACACATGGCTATATACATTCACTCTTAATTCTAACACCAGTGTTTCTGTCTCTTGGGCATATTAAAAAAAACTAACTCTGTCAAATATATGGCAGAGTTGTTTTTTGCATTTGTTATTCTTTTGTTTTATTTTGATTTGTTTATTTGATTGTGTTTGAGTGAAAATTTTTACACTATAGGCAGGTCGATGTCGGAGTCGTCAGCCTTCTCTATATCCTTAATCACCACATCATAACTATAGGTGTCGTTGACGGTGACGGTGACTCTGTCACCTATTTTTTTGCCAAACACAGCCCTGCCAAAAGGTGACTCACGACTAATGATGCCCTGTGAGGCGTCATTTCTAAGCGTGGTGGAGAGCCTGATGACTTCTTCCGTTCCCTCGTCTACGAAAAACACAGACACTTTGTCAAACAGTCCCACTTCACCATGATTATTGTCGTGGCTGACTATTTTGGCGGTCTTGAGCATTTGTCTCAAGTATTCTATTCTGCCCTCATTTTGTCCTTTTCTTCTTCTCGCTGAGTGATATTCGTCATTTTCGCTGAGGTCTCCATGCGCTTTGGCATCTATTATCTCTTGGCTTATCTGTGGACGGAGGACATTTATGCGATAATCTATCTCCTCGTTTATTTTTTCTACATCTTTTTCCGTTATTTCATTGAACATATTTACCTCCTTTAATACAAAATGTTGTCCATAAATCTATGGGCAAAAAATTGTATATTTTTTATAATTAAAAATTTACGCAGTCAAGTCCCAAGAGGACAACAAATCATGCACCCCTTTGAGATTGACGAATGCCTTGAAGTTATACTCATACTCGGTGTATGTGGACACTTCTCCAGTGCTTTCTGTGGACACGTCCACGCTATTTTTGTCATTCACAGCAAATGTGACCTGTGTTCTGCCATCGACAGGCAGGACTTCGAAGAACACATATTGATACCCAAAGGTCCTGTCGCCCACTTTGATAAGTCTGGGTGTATCGTAGTAGAAATACACTGTAAATCTATCGGTGGAAGAGAAATTCTTGCTCACTGTATTGGTGGCACCTGCTGGGTGGTCGTAGCACGCCTCAGTCTTTTGAGATAGTTCTCCTCTAAATAGCGAAATGAAGCAACTTTGCTCAAAACCTCTACAAAGAGCATTGTATAGGCTGGTGATTTTCTCCTTATCTGCCTCTTTGCTACTCCTTAGCTTATATGCGCCTCTTTCGAAGTTGTGCTCAGTGGTGAAATTGGTGATATACACGTCTTGTGGCATGGCTATCTCGGTGTTTTGATTGACTTTAATTAGTGACATGGTGATGGTCGCCACACACATGAGTGACAAAAGTGTTATTGAAACTATGCTCATTATTTTCTTAATCATTTTGCTTATCCTCGTGTACTTCTTTATTAGATTTGCTATCTTTGCTCTGTGTTTTTCTAGTCTTCGTGGTTGTTTTCTTTTCCTTTTTAGGTGCCACGTCAGGTGATTTAGCCTCACTCGTGCTATCTACACTCTCATTTTTATCGCCCGTCTCACTCTCTTCTAGATTTTCTTTGGAGTATTTTTGTCTGACTTCGGTCACCTTATCTTCGGCATTTTTTATCACTCTTTCGGAGTCCTCTTTCACTTTCTCTATCTCCTCAGGTGATAGCACTCCTCCATTCTTTAGAGCGAGAGCTGTCTTTATCCTCACTGCTTGTTCCTTCTTCACTCGCTCCAACTCTGCCTCGGCACGCTCTATCTCCACTCTAGCCCTGTCTCTTTTCTCTCGTCCCGCCATTTCTTCTAGGATTTCCTCACTAGTCTTGCCTTGCATTATCATCTCGACTTCGCTGTAGTATATGGTTTCTTTCTCTAATAGAACTGTGACCATGGTGTTTATTTCCTGCGTCTTGCTGGAGATGATTTCTTTTGCCTTGCTATAGCAATCATTGAGAATCTTCTGCACCTCTTCGTCTATCTTCGAGGCTGTATTATCGCTATACGATACTTGCCTTTGATAATCTCTGCCAAGGAACACCTCGCTATCTGAGCCAAAGTTGACTGGCCCAAGGTCTCTACTCATGCCCCATTCGGTGACCATTTTCCTAGCAAGAGAAGTGGCTTTTTCTATATCGCTGGAGGCTCCTGTAGATATATCTTTGATAAACATCTCCTCTGCCACTCTGCCACCGAGGAACATGGTGATGTTATCCATAAGCTTGTTGTATGACATGTGCATCTCGTCTTTGTCCGGTCTGGACAATGTATAACCCGCCGCCATACCACGACTGATGATGGACACTTCTTGCACCACGTCACAGTGTGGAAGGACTTTGCCTATTATAGCGTGGCCACTCTCGTGGAATGCGGTGATGCGCTTGTCGCTATCTGTTACCACTCTACTTTTCTTCTGCGGTCCCATGATAACTTTGTTGATACTCTCTTGAATATCTAGCATGGTTATCCTATTTCTATTCTCTTTAGCGCACTTTATGGCGGACTCGTTGAGAAGGTTCTCAAGGTCTGCTCCTGTAAAGCCACTGGTCATGCGTGCGATAACTTTCAAATCTACATTTTTGTCTAGAGGCTTGTTCTTCGCGTGAATGGCGAGAATCATCTCTCTGCCCTTGACGTCTGGCGGATTGATATATATTTGTCTGTCAAATCTGCCTGGTCTTAAAAGCGCTGGGTCGAGCACGTCCGCTCTATTTGTGGCTGCGATGACTATGATTCCGCTGTTTTCATCGAATCCGTCCATTTGCACTAAAAGTTGATTGAGAGTCTGTTCTCTCTCGTCATTGCCTCCACCTAGTCCAGCACCACGCTGTCTACCCACTGCATCTATCTCGTCTATAAATACTATGCAAGGGGCTTCCTTTTTGGCTTGTTCGAAGAGGTCTCGAACTCTACTGGCACCCACGCCTACGAACATTTCCACAAAATTGGAGCCAGATATGGAGAAGAATGGCACCCCGCCCTCTCCTGCGATGGCCTTAGCCAGAAGTGTTTTACCTGTGCCGGGGAGACCTACGAGGAGTATTCCCTTGGGAGTCTTGGCTCCCAGTCTGGTGAATTTCTGTGGGTCCTCGAGGAATTGCACCACTTCCTGAAGTTCTTCCTTTTCCTCATCAATGCCTGCCACATCACTGAATTTGACCTTCACTCCTCTCACTACTTGTGCATTGGTCTTGCCGAAAGAGAAACTCTTGTTGTTGGCACCCAGAATGCTACGAATGAGGAATAAGCCCAGCACCACAATCACTATGACAGATAGGTATGGCAGAAGTTTTTCGAACCATGGACTGCCCACTATGCGTCTTGATGTGGATATTTTCACCCAATCTGCGTGCTCAGTCGCTTGAGTATTGTAGTTTTCTATCATTTCGTTGAGCTTTTCAATATCGCTACCAAAGAGGACAAAGTGATAATCTGCAAATTTAGTAATATCCTTTTCGCTGTATTTTGAATCTTTTTTCAAAATATAGCCCATTCCATTGTCAGTGATAGCGATATATCTTATCTCACTCTCTGTCGTGCCATCACCAATGAGACTCTGAACGGTCATTTTGTCAGTATTCAAGCCATAAAAATCCACTTCCTCTCCAATACTGCCCGCACTAGATAGGTAAATAATACCTACCACCAAAATAAGTGCCAAAGCAAAATATATCCAAGCCTGCAGTCTATTAGTCTTTTTCAATGTCTGTCTCCCTTTATGTTTACAATAATATTATATATTAACATAAATCATATATTAAATCAATTTTTTTATCAACTATTTTATTTATTTTGTCCAGAGTAAGAAATAAATTACATGTAATATTCATTTTATAAACAAAACAGAGAATAAAAAATTAGCAAAATCTAAAAAATATATAGTTATGTAATAATAACTATATTATTGTTAAAACATTGAAAACAAAGGCAATATTACAATATTATAAATAATAAAACATAGAAAATATATAATATATAATGATATAAAAATATCAAAATTACTAAAAGTAAAAATCTAAAAATATCATTATAATCGTAAATGTAGTAAAATGTTTCACATGAAACATAATTCATAAGTAATAACATAGCAAAATTTATTGTTTCACATGAAACAATAAAAAAGAGCGACTAAAAGTCACTCATAATAAACTAAAGAAATAATCGAATATTTATCTCTCCAATCTACGCAAGAAAGCGCTAATCCTGTCTAAGTCGTCTGTGGAATAGTAATCAATAGATATTTTTCCTTTCTTATCGTTTCCCTTGATAGATACTTTAGTGCTAAATAATCTAGACATTCTGTGTCCCAGTTCCTTGAGTTCTGCACTTTGATATTGCGCAGGCTTTTCTTTCTTAGGTTTTGGATTTTGAAAATCTTTGACAAGCTCTTCCACTTCCCTAACGGTTAGTTTCTTATCCATGACAATTTTGGCAATATATTCTTGATTTTCTGGGGTTAATCCTACCAAAACTTTGCCATGACCTGCGGAAATGGAGCCACTTTCAATAAGTTTGATAACTTCAGAAGAGAGAGTAAGCAATCGTAGAGTATTGGCTACAAGTGGTCTACTTTTGCCTATTCTGTCTGCGATATTCTCTTGAGTGAGGTTGTATTCTTCCATTAGTTGCTTTATAGCCTTGCCTGCTTCAATGGGATTAAGGTCCTCGCGCTGCAAGTTCTCTATAAGAGATATTTCCTTCACTTCTCGAGGGGTGTATTCTCTAACCACTGCAGGAATACTCTTGAGTCCAGCGAGGAGCGATGCCCTAAATCTGCGCTCTCCTGCTATAATGGTATATCTATTTTGCCCGTTCTTTATCAAAATAATAGGTTGAATCACGCCATGCTGTTTGATAGATTCACTAAGTTCTTTAAGCGTGGCGGGGTCAAATCTCTTTCTCGGTTGGTCTTTGTTGGGGTCAATGAGACGCAAGTCTATTTCCTCAACACCTACTTTTACATCTTCTGTGGTGCCTGCGATGTCCTCGTTATAAATGGAAAACAATGCGTCCAGTCCTTTGCCTAATCCTCTCTTCATACAAGTCTCCTCTATATCTTTTGCCTAAAACTACTACTTATAATGCGTATTATTTCTTAAATAAAGTTATCTTATTATAACTATCGTTATTGCGTTTCAAAAATTCCTTAGTCAGTTCATGATATGCCACTCCGCCTTTTCCTCGGGGGTCATAGAGCATGATAGGTTCTCCATGACTTGGAGCCTCTGCCAGTCTAATAGAGCGAGGAATGGACGTTTTATAGACTTTTTCACCAAAGAATTTTTTAATCTCGCCAGACACTTGCTTGATGAGATTGGAGCGATTGTCTTTCATGGTGAGAATAACGCCCTCTACATCAATGTCGGGGTTGAGATGCTTTTTGACCAGTCTTATGGTGTTCATCAGTTGGCTCAAGCCCTCGAGTGCGAAAAATTCGCATTGAATAGGGATAAGCACAGAGTCACTGGCAGTCAAGGCGTTGACGGTGAGCAGAGCAAGTGATGGTGGGCAGTCCAGCATTATATAATCATAAGAGGCCTTAACCTCGTCAAGCAGATTTTTCACTACACTCTCTCTGCTCTTCATCTGCACGAGGTCTATCTCGGCACCAGCCAGTTCCACTGTAGAAGGAATGATGTCTAGGTTGCGAATCTTGGTCTTTTGTATGACTTCGGTTATCTCCACTTCGCCATTTATGGCATCATAGAGAGTGAAAATATCTAGATTCTTGTCCACTCCCAGTCCGCTGGTAGCGTTGCCTTGAGCGTCCATATCTACCACCAAAACTTTCTTGCCAGCACTGGCGAGGTATGAGGCGAGATTTATACAGGTGGTGGTCTTTCCCACTCCACCTTTTTGATTGGCGAAAGCAATTATTTTTCCCATAAAAAATCCTTATATATGTTGAATTAAATAATAAAAAGATTATTATATTTAATATAATACAACATTTATCAATCTTTTTCAACTAAATTTTATTGTGACGCTTTTTGAGTAAAATAGCAAAAAAAATCGCAAAAATGTCAAAATTTTGCGAAAAAAATAGAAAATTATAATGGTTTGATGCGGGGAAGATTGCGAGGGCGGGGATAAATATTGGGTGAAGGAGACAATTTTTTGACTATCAAAATACATCTTGTATTTCCCTCCAAATCATATTTTTTAATCTCTTCAATCTCACCATGGAGTTTTTCTAGAGCATGAGATGAAGAGAGAATTTCCTCATCTACATTCTGTCCCTTGTATGCCATCATCACTCCGCCTACTTTGAGAAAAGGCAGGGCATATTCAAGAAGAGTAGGCAGGGGTGCCACTGCTCGACAGATGACCACATCAAATTGTCCCGCAGAAGATTTGGCAAAATCTTCAATGCGAGTGTGAAGGGTGGAAATTTTGTCAAGAGATAAAGAGGAGATGACGCTATCGACAAAATTTAATTTTTTACTCACGCTGTCAACAAGAGTAAAATCTATATCCTCTCTCACTATCTTAATAGGCAGACTAGGAAAGCCCGCCCCGCAACCGATGTCTAGGACTTTTGCATTTTTTTCGATATATTTTGCACCTACTGTGCTGTCTAAAAAATGCTTGATAATTACTTCTTCCATTTCGGTGATTGATGTGAGATTAACACTTTTATTAGCCTCAACTAGCATATCAAAAAATGTGTGAAATCTGTCTATCTCATCACTAGATAAGTCAATATCATACTTTGAAAAAATCCCTTTTATCCTCTCATTAAAGTCCATTACAATTTTCTCCATAAACAATTTTTTATTGAAAAAAGCAATTTTTTTGTTAAAAATAGTGTTTTTTTTACGTTTTTTTTGCAAATTTTTACATATTTTTTAGATTTTTTATATTTTATTTATTTTTTTATACTTACACTAATTATTATTTTCTAGTGTGAAGATATATACTCAGGACAGCGATGTCCGCTGGACTTACTCCACTTATTCTGCTGGCTTGACCTAGAGAAAGAGGGCGGAGTTTATCTAGTTTTTGCCTCGCCTCTAGCCTTAACCCTTTGATAGAAGAATAGTCTATATTCTTGTCTAGTGGTATGCTCTCATTTTTTCTCATTTGCTCGACAAGTATTTTCTCTCTCTTTAGATAGCCCTCATATTTTACCTCTGTCTCGACATAGGTGAGCACTTCTCTAGACACATCTGGAAAAATGTGGAAAGTATCTTGCACAGAGAAAATGTCTATTCTGCTTTTCCTCAAAAGTTCTCTGGCTGTCCTTGGGAGAATGGAAGATAATTCGTCATATTTTTCGAGAATAACTCTCACTTTCTCCTTGTCGAGAATGTCATCTAGCACTTTTTCGCAACTCTCTATTTGTCTCTTTTTCTCTAGAAAAATGGCATATCTCTCGTCATCAACCAGTCCTATATCTCTACCTCGCTGAGTCAGTCTCATGTCGGCATTGTCTTGTCTGAGTAGCAAGCGATATTCCGCACGAGATGTCATCATTCTGTATGGCTCTGTGGTGCCTTTGGTGACTAGGTCATCTATCAAAACACCAATATATGCCTCACTCCTATCCAGTATAAAGGGCTTTTTTCCCTGCAATTTATGACTGGCGTTTATGCCAGCGATGAGCCCTTGAGCGCCTGCCTCCTCATATCCGCTGGTGCCATTGATTTGTCCAGCAAAAAACAGATTCTGCACAGTTTTACTCTCAAGAGTGGGGAGGAGGGACAATGAGGAGATGCAGTCATATTCTATGGCGTAGGCATTTCTTAGGAGTCTGACATTCTCAAATCCACTGACAGAGCGATACATCTGCTCTTGCACATCATAGGGAAGGGAAGAGGAAAAGCCTTGCACATATATTTCATTGTTGGAAGCATTCTCCATCTCAAGAAAAATCTGATGTCTAGTCTTGTCACTAAATCTCACCACTTTGTCCTCAATAGAGGGACAATACCTCGGCCCCACACCAGATATAAGCCCGCTATACAGCGGAGCCCTGTGGAGATTGGAGCGAATTATCTCATGAGTCTTTTCGTTGGTATATCCTAGATAGCACGAATATATGTTTTTAGGCTGAATTTTAGTTTTGTATGAAAAAGTCTGTATATTTTCATCGCCCTTTTGCTCTTCAAATTTAGAGTAATCTATGCTCCTTGCGTCCACTCTGGCAGGTGTGCCTGTCTTAAATCGAAGTATCTCGAAGCCGAGATTTTTCAGACTACTAGACAATCCATGTGAGCGGACAAAACCATTGGGGCCTTGCTCTGCTGTCCAGTCGCCAATGATGACTCTGCTCTCCATATATACACCTGTGCAGATGACCACAGCCCTCGCCATAATCTCCTCGCCAAAAGAAGTCTTTACTCCTTTGACAATATTATTCTCCGTCAAAATCTCCGTCACCTCGCACTGCTTGATAGACAGATTTTCTTGAGATAAAAGTGTGTCAAGCATAGACGAGTGATACCCTCTCTTGTCCACTTGTGCCCTAAGTGACTGCACCGCCACCCCTTTGCCTGTGTTGAGCATTCTCAGTTGCAATATATTCTTGTCAGCATTCACTCCCATTTCGCCACCCAGAGCGTCTATCTCTGTGGCCAGTTGCCCTTTGGCTGTGCCACCAATGGACGGATTGCAGGCAAGAAAAGCCACACTATCTAGATTTAGTGTAGTGAGTAGTGTATTATTTCCTAGTCTAGCGAGGGCGAGTGCTGCCTCACAGCCCGCATGCCCACTACCTATAACTATCGCATCATAACTTTTCATAATTTATCTCTTATTTTTATAAAAATTGTATAAAAATTGCATTTTTTGATAAAAAAATCGACTTTTTTTCATTTTCCGAGGCAAAATTTTGAGAAAATTTTGTCTATTACCTTGTCATCTAAACTCTCGCCAGTCACTTCGCAGAGTTTGTCATAGAGAAGTCTTATGTCTTGTGCTATGAGGTCTAATGTTATATCTTTATAACTATTCAATATCTCATCACACATATTACTAGCACTTTCTAGTATATTGACGTGTCTTAGATTGGTCAAAATAATACAGGAAGATGTGCTAGATGAAGACAGGGCTAGATTGTATATTTTCTCTTTGAGGGTGTCTATATTTACATTGTCTTTGGCACTGACGAAGAGTATATCTGTGTCAAGTATTTCCTGTGGGAGAACACTCTTTATTCTCTCCTCGTCACATATATCTAGGTCTATCTTGTTGATTATGGTTATAGTATTGTGTCCTGTGGCTAATTTAGATATGTCCATATCTTCTTTTGCAATCTCTGTCACATCTAAAACAAATAGCACTATGTCACTCTCATTTAGTGTCTGTTTGGCTTTATCTATACCTATGCTTTCCACCTTGTCGCTGGTTTCCCTTAGTCCCGCTGTGTCAAGGAAGTTAAACTTCATTCCGTTGTATTCTATACTTCCCGCCACCACGTCTCTAGTCGTTCCTGCTATGTCTGTCACTATGGCTTGCTCCTCACCAATAAGTGTATTAAGTAGCATACTTTTACCCACATTTGGCTTGCCTACTATGGCTATATTTATGCCATTCTTTATAAGTCGTCCTTGATGAGCGGAGGAGACAAGTGTGTCTATCTCTCCCTTTATAGATAAAACATGGCTCGCAATATTTTCCTTGGTCTCATACTCTATGTCATGCTCGGGATAGTCTAGGTTGACCTCTATCTCACTCATTATATCTATAAGTGTGTCTGTCATGGAGTGAATTTTGTTATAAAGCATACCTCTCATGAGACTGCTGGCACTTTTAAGTTCACTCTCACTCTCGGCATTGATGGTGTCTATCACTCCTTCTGCCTCGTCTAGACTCATCTTGCCATTAAAAAATGCTCTTTTGGAAAATTCCCCTGCCTCAGCTAGTCTGGCACCTAAGGAGAGCGCCCTCTCCACAATTTTTTGTGCTACATATACACCACCATGACATTGGAATTCCACCACGTCCTCACCTGTGTAGGACTTAGGAGACTGAAAATACACTAAAAAACCTTTGTCACACGTAGCAATTAAGTCAATTTTGCCAAGTATCATGAGATTTGGCTCATATTTAGCGTGTTTAGAGTAAGGAGTAAACATCTTTTTAGCTATGTCTAGGCACCCCTTTCCACTCATTCTTACCACTGCTATCCCAGCCTTACCATAAGGCGTGGATATAGCCACAATAACATCATCTGTCATAATGTTAGATTATATCTTAATGACTACAATTTGTCAAATTGAGGAAGATCTTTTTGAAAAAAAACCTTTGCAAAAGTATGTTTATTCTCTTTCTTTATCCTAAAGAAAGAGAACGCAGAAAGAAAGTGTGGGGGGTTGCGATTCCCCCCACACCCCCTAAAACGCCACCCTTTTCAAAAAAGGGTGCAAAACTAGAGGAATTTGCACGCTTCGCACGCAAGGGGGAGAAATAATAAGGGGAAAGCCAATATTTAACTCTTCTTCCTATTAAAACAAAGTGAGCCTATCTGTCACCCTGAGCGGAGCAGACTCGTCTGCGTAGTCGAATGGGTCTACTCTCTTAGATTCTTCGACTCGGGCGTTGCCCTTCCTCAGAATGACATAAGGAGTTATATCCTCTCCTCGCACTTCGTGGCGTTCGCTTCGCTCAGCAGCAGAATGACATAGATGTTTTTATGTCATTGCGAAAGGAATGTGGCAATCTCGTCCTATCAGAAAAATAGCCCCGTCTAGTTGGCGGGCGTAAGCAGGGCCGACTAGGTGGGGCGTAAGGGCAAGCGAGTGGAAATATTTTTTCTCATTCTATTGTTTATTTTTTTATTGTTTTTTAAGAAAAAATTAGTCCAATTCGTCAGGAATGATGATGAGGTGTCTATGTGGTTCCTCGCCTTCGCTATGAGTAGAGACGCCTTCTATATTAGATATGACTGTGTGAACTATTCTTCTCTCATAAGCATTGAGTCTGTCTATTCTTATAGGCTTTTTGAGAGCAATAGCCTTCTTAGACATTTTCTCTGCTAGTTGTGTGAGAGCCATCTCTCTTCTATTCTTGTAGTTTTCCACGTCAAAAAACACCTTCTTCCCTCTTATTTTATTCTTTCTAGCAACCTGTGACATGAGGTCTTGTATAGCGTTGAGAGTCTCGCCTCTCTTGCCAATAAGTCTCGACACATTCTCGCCTGTAGCATTGAAAGTGAGGCTGCCTTCTGTGTCTATGACATCTATCTTAGCCTCAACTGACATCTTCTCAAATAGCCCCATGAGAAATTCTCTCTCTATTCTCTCTAGGTCACTATCTACGCTCTTCGCTTTTTCTTCTTGAGTGTCAGTTTTTTCTTCTTTTGCTTTTATGTCTGACTCTTTTTCTTCTGTCTTTGGTTGTTTTTTCTTTTCTTTCTTATTTTCTTTTACTTCTTCTTGGCTCTTTTCCTCTTCTTCTGCCTCGTAGTGTAATTCCACTTTGGCTTTCTTGAAGAATCCCCCCTCTTCGATAATCTTTATATCTACTTCGTCTTGAGTTTTGCCAAGTTCGTTTAGCCCTTGCTCTATAGCTTTCTCCACATTGCGGGCTGTAATGGTTAATACTTTCATATTTTTCCCTCTTCTTATCTTCTATAGTCCACTTTCTTTATTTCTTGCTCTTTCATCTCTCTTCTATCCTCTATTTTGTTAGAGATAACACTGCAGATGGGAGAGAGAAGTGTGGACATCAAGGTATTGGTTAATACATAAATTGAGAATACTGAACTGGAATTGAGTGTAAAGAATAGCATAGTCAGTGGCATAATGATGAGCATCACTTTGCTGGATGTGGGCATGGGCATACTGTTGCCCCTCTTATCCTTGAACTGACTAGTCTTTCTCATAAGGTATTGTGATAAGAAAGACACGAGGACTACTAGAATACTCAAAATAAAGTATCCGTTCACTCCATTTTCACCGCTTTCACTGCTCAAAAGTTTGCCCATGACTAAGTTATAGTTAGCCTCCACAATATCTTTATTCCCACTGATTGACACAAATTGATTGTAGTCTGGTATGGCTTGATATGTGGCATTGTCGGCTATGTAGATGTTCTTTATCCACAGCCAACTATCCTTGATTTCCTTATACTTATCCACTACCTTGTCTTGTGCTACATCTGAGGCATTGTTGCTATGAGTGGCTATTATCTCGAGAGCCTCTTCTTCTGTTTTTCCTTCTAGTATAAGTTGTTCTTTCTTATCCTCTATATATGTATGCAGGTCATCTGCGGTGTAAATCTTACTCTCATTGCCTGTTATGTCTACACCTAGGTATCCTGATACATAGTCTGTGTTGTATGAAGTGTAATATTCTGTCTGTAGATTGCTATATTGGTCTTGCAAATTAAATCTAGCATTGTATTGCAGACTATTGAATAGTGTCAAGAATATAACTAAAGTTAACACTAGATATAACAGCATAAATATACACGAACCACGAGAGGATATCCCATTTCTCTGATACAGTTCGTTCTGCTTTTGATATAGCAGGGCAGTGTTCTGTCCATATTGTTTTTTCAGTTTCTCTAGTTGTGGCTGAATCTTGGCTTGTGCTCTAGTAGTCTTGTTGGAGAAATGTCTCTGTGCAAAGTCCAGCGGGAATAACACAAGTTTGAGACAAATAGTGAATATAACTATTATCCAAGCGTAGTTGCCCACGAAGGAAAATATTTTGATAATACTAGGCCAAAAGCCACTCGGCCACGCTATTGATAGAAAATTTATAAAATCCATTTTACTTTACCTTTTATATTGGGTATCACTGGGTCGAATCCACCTTTTGATGATGGATTGCATCTAAAGATTCTTTTTATTCCCTTAATACTCCCCAAAAACACGCCATATTCTCTCACACTTTCCAGAAAGTATGATGAGCACGTGGGGGTGTATTTGCACATATGAGGAAGAATGGGAGATATGACATACTTATAGAAATATATCAGTCCTCTGACTATCATAAGAAAGGGAAAAGATATGATAAAAAGTAGTTTGCTAAAAAAATTCTTTCCTTTCATTTCTTATCTTTCTTCATTCTTACTTTATCTATCAAATGATATACTTCATTTTTGAGTTCTTCAAATGATAACTTGTCTATATCCGGCTTCGCTACGAATACATAGTTGCAAAAAGGAAGAGTGTTTATTATATGTCTTGTTATTTCCACAAGTCGCCTCTTCACCTTGTGCCTTATGACGCTGTTGCCTATCTTATTGCTGATGCTGAAGCCTATCTTGATGTGTCTACACTTGGTATCCACCGAGTATACACATAGATATTTGGAGTGGACAGTCTCTCCCTTCCTATATATGTAAGAGAAT
The DNA here is from genome assembly GCA_947303145.1 of uncultured Clostridia bacterium. Classification (GTDB taxonomy): domain Bacteria; phylum Bacillota; class Clostridia; order Christensenellales; family UBA1242; genus UBA7862. The sequence continues at coordinate 13,338 of CAMYXB010000014.1, forward strand.
TCTTTCTTCTTCTTTAGCCTGTTTTTAATATTAAGCATCTCTTCTCACTTTATGCAGAGAGGCGCTTTCTGCCACGATTTCTACGGCGTTGTAAAACTTTTCTACCATTCTTAGTCTGCATTCTTTTCCTAAAGCCATGGACTTTGCTTCTAGAACGTTTGTTTGGTTGATATGTCCCTTTTTCCATTTTTTCTACTCCTTTATATATTTTAGGGTTTTGTCTAATTTAATTTTTCACAAACTTTCCACATTAAAACCTTGTGAGATGATTGTAAAGCATTTTTATATTATTGTCAATTACAAATTGACTTTTATATGAGAAAAATGAAGCGAAACGGAATGTAGCCAGACGGGTATCTTCTTATAAATAAAAAATTAGTTATTCCAAAGTGAGAATATTTGTGATATAATGAATTTGCTAAAATATTTATTATTTCATTAAAGGAATTAAATTATGGACAACTTATCAGTTAAATGGAATGATGTCTTACATGACATGGAGAACATAGTGACGGCAGTCAGTTATGACTTATACATAGACACATTGGAGCCTATTAGAGTGGATAATAACAAACTCATACTCCTAGCCTCCACTCTGCAGAATAAAAATCAGATACTCAAGTTTCTTAAGGAAAAACTATGCAATATAGTGAAACTTCACTTCCAAAATATTGAGGATATAATCATACTAGACCCTAGCGAAAAGGATAGTTATATATCTCAAGAAGTGGAAGAGGAGAAAGAAAAGGAGAATGCTCTAGACCCTAGGAACAAGCTTAATAGCAAGTATACATTCGACACTTTTGTCGTGGGCAAGAGCAATCAATTCGTGTATGCAGCGGCAAGAAGTGTAGCGGAAAATCCCGGGAAAAAGTATAATCCTCTATTTATCTATGGAGGAGTGGGTCTTGGCAAAACTCACCTTTTGCATGCTATAGGTAATTATGCAATAAAGCACAATAAGAAGATAAATGTGCTGTATGTGACTAGTGAGCAATTCACCAATGACTATATCCAAGCTCTCAAAGCGGATAAAAAAGAGAATGCTAACAAGGCTTTTAGAGATAAATATCGTGAAGTGGATATACTCATGATAGATGATATTCAATTCATAGCCAATAAGACCAGCACTCAAGAGGAATTTTTCCACACTTTCAATGACTTGTATCAGAGAGATAAGCAGATTATCATCTCATCAGACAAGCACCCTAGAAATATAGAAACATTAGAGGAAAGGCTCAAGTCAAGATTTACTGGTGGACTAATACAAGATATACAGAGACCAGACTTTGAGACAAGGCTGGCTATATTGCAGAAAAAGGTGGTTCAAGAAAATTATAACGTAGACGAGGAAGTCCTCAGTTTCCTCGCAGAAAATATCGACACCAACATACGAGAACTAGAGGGCAGTCTCAACAATGTTATACTGCTTGCCTCTCTCATGGGCAAAGATAGAGCCACTATAAATGAGGCTAAAGAGACGCTAAAAGATATACAATACACCAGCGAGATAAAAGTGACTGCAGACAAGATAATAGACGACTGCTGTGAGTATTATTCTGTCAATAAACAAGACTTGCTTGGAAAAAAGAAGACCAAGAACATAGTCGTCCCAAGGCAAGTGTGTATGTATCTCATAACAGAACTACTAGACATACCACTGATGGGCATTGGAGAACTCTTTGGCGGTAGAGATCACACCACAGTCATGTATGCACGCAATAAAATTGCCGATGATATAAAGAAAAGCAAAGATATGGAGCATGATATAAAAGAACTTATGTCTATAATTAAGAAATAAGGGCTTTTTATAAAAAAGACTTTGCAAAAAAAATATTCTCTTTCTTTAGGCTAAAGAAAGAGAATACAGAAAGAAAGCAAGGGGGAATTTCGATTTTCCCCCTTTTACCCCCTTCAAACGACCTACTTTTTATAAAAGTAGGCAAAAGCTCTAATAGGTGACTTGCATAATTGCAAGTTTTTTTATAAAAAAGACCTTTGAAAAAAGTGTTTATTCTCTTTCTTTATATTAAAGAAAGAGTTTTTTATAAAAAAGACTTTTTGAAAAAGACACAAGCCTTTCTTTTATGCTAAAAGAAAGTGCTTGACCCGAAAGAAAACGTGGGTGGTTGCGATTCCCCCCACACCCCCTAAAACGCCACCCTTTTCAAAAAAGGGTGCAAAACTAGAGGAATTTGCACGCTTCGCACGCAAGGGGGAGAAATAATAAGGGGAAAGCCAATATTTAACTCTTCTTCCTATTAAAACAAAGTGAGCCTGTGTGCCACTTGAGCGGTGTAGAGACGAAGATTGTCTGTCACGCAAAGTCACAGATAATCGCAGTCTATTTTTTTTATATAGAAATTTTTTTTATAATTGATTCATAAAAAGTGTCTTTTTATAATAAAAGCCACATTTAATTTTTCTTTTTAGAATTTTATTTTTTTTTGAAAAGTATTTTTTTATTTTTTTTACACATCACCTTTCTTTTATTTATTTATATTTTATTAAAGAGTAGTAGTATTATTATAGGAAAGATTGTGAAAAAGTGGACAAGTGAGTATATGTTGTATAGGTGAATGTAAAAATGTAATAAAAACCACAATATATTGTTGTTAATATTGTAGATAAGAGAAAATAATTGATGTGTATAAGTGGCGGGTTATACACAATTTTGTGAATAAATAAATGAGAAAATTTATTAAAAAAAGTTTGTTAAAAAATATATTAAAATGCGTTGAAAAAGAGTCTAGTTATCCTCAAAATTTAATAAAAAAGTTATCCACAATATGTGGAAATGTGGATAACTTAGCTATAAAATATATAAAAATCACGTGAAACATGTGAAACAATCATCATTTTTGTTAAAAAATTGTGGATAAGTGGGGATAATTGAGAAAAATCTCAACCAATAAAAAAGAGGACGAGAAAATATATTCCCGCCCACCCTCCCTTACGCCCCACCTAGTCATC